>JAIOTL010000447.1 GCA_021106775.1 Planctomycetota bacterium
GACTCAAAAGGTTTATGATGATATTTTATCGCAAATTTTATCATCTCAGGTAATGACCATTCTTTGACAACCTGAGCCCCGATTATTGCATGGTCAAACACCGATAATTCATGCTCACATTCGATAAACAACGAATGGTCAAGCCTTGTTAAACTTACAACTTTTTTTATGTATTCCTTATTGTGCTGAATCAGTCCGATTTTGCCAATATCATGAAGCAATCCGCAAACAAAAACTTCATCTTCAATATTCGTGTAAACTTTCTTTGCGATTTCGCTAGCTGCGATTGCAGTTGCGATAGAATGCTCCCAGAGACTGCGAATTGTTAAACCTTTGATATTGGTCTCTTCCTGATGTCGAACAAGCTCCGTTGTTGAAAGTGCAATATGCAGGACGCGTTCCGTGCCGATAATATTTACCGCCTGAGGAATTGTCTTAATAAATCTCGGAAAACCGAAAAATGCTGAGTTAACCGTCCTTAGCACTGTTAAAGTGAGAGCGGGGTCATAGATTATAAAATCAATAATTCGGTCGCTGTTGTTGGTAATATCACTTGAAATATCTATCAATTCACGCTTTACGGAAGACAATGTGGCAATATCATGTATCTTTTGATAGCTTTTTTCATCAAGCACGAAAACCTCATTTTTGATTATAGTTATTCCAGAACTCAGTTATGCTTTGAATAGCCATTTCTCTCATCTTCTGCATAAGAGGATTATTCAAGTGATTTCTAAATATTTTCTCAATTTGTGGACTAAGCATCTCAGCAGTTGTGCAAAGAGGGGTCACTTTATTTACATTACCAGATTTACCAAATACATTGCTTTTGCGGAGGTTTGCAGTTTTGCTAAACTCGCCAGGATATTCATCCAAACTGCCATTTTCAATTTCAAGAGTCAAATATCCGATCGAATTAATATGACTGATTATCGTATTAGACAGAATCTGTCCTTTCATGTATATGATTTTGCCAGTATCATCATATACATCGATACCAAGAATCATTCCGACAGAAACATCGTCAATAAAAAGTCTTGTCATTGCTACTCCTTTACGCAATAATCGACATCAAACAAGGTGCAATTCAATATTTTTCGACATAGAATAATGCGAATAATGTAATTAAAATCAGTTCGTGCTGGAGCAAGTATGCAGACCGCAAATTCCGAAATATCGCATGCTAAAGTGAGTGTGCATATGTCAAAACGTATGTTATATCTTATTGTTATACTTGGACTTATAATGTTTTTGGCTTTAAGTGGTTGTAGCAGAGACGATGCTGAAAATGTCAAAAAAGCCACAGAAACCAAGAAACCTGCTACTTCTACGTGGACGAAGCCCGAAGTTAAGCCGACAAATGCTGAAAAACCAACACAAAATGAATCTCTGCCCGACAAGAAGATTGACCCGACAAAACCATTGATTAAAACCATAACTCATGAATTGATTCTTCAGGAATTCATCAAGAAAGAAGCTTTTTCACCAACTCAGCCAAATCCCTGGCTGGTGGCACAAGGAATAAAAGCCCTTGGTGCTGATTCAAAAATGTCTTCGGGCAAATCCGCAGTTGAATTTCTTCTCGAATTCACTGAAAAAGTGAGAGTTGAAGGTGAAGATTATCTCAAATTCCGAAAAGGCGCATATTTTGACGCATTAACAGATGCTAATCCAAACATGATATTGAAAACTCTCGTTGATGCAAACGCTGATATTTATAAGGAATATGAGACGAAACAAGGCACAATAAGCCTTAAAATGCTAATTAACGATGCAAAAATGCTCCTTCGACCCGATATTTACGACAAAATTGAGCACCCGAATCTCGACTGGACAATCGAATTGTTCGCTGAGGTCATTAATCCGAAGCAATACCAATGGGTGAATGCTTACGGAGAAATTGTAGATTTTAAAAAAATTGTAGAGAAGAACTTTACTGTCCTGGAAAATCACATGAATAGTATTGAAAATGATTTTAAAAATGAGAATCGTAGAATATCGGGACGAAGTCTGATTCATGGTGATATCGATGGTGGCGCACATCTGTTTTGCAGTACAGCAAGAGCGGTTCACAAAGGTTTTGGTAACGATTCAATGAAAAAACGTCTGCAAAAACAGGCTGAGCTTGTGTTTTACCGTCTAAAATATGAACCCCTGTTGTATCAGACATTGCACAAGGGTGTGAAGGAAAAAAATATTCCTGACAATGTGCGCCGAAGTCGGTTATGGCTGTCCTATCGCGATTTCCTGATGTTCTACGCTCATCAACTTGAATCCGTACAATTAATCAAGAAATTCAACATAATCACAATTGATGACAAGAAAAAGGAGATTCTCGACAAAGCGTATGAAAACCTTGGAAACCTGATAATCCTTATGCATGCTGAAAGTATGTTCAAGTGGATTCACAATTGGAACATCAAAAACTCGGACAAAAGAGCGTATAAACACATTATTTACCATGATATTGTTGCAGATTCATGCCAGGCATATAAAGTGCTGAAACAAAAATAATTGTTTTCAAGCTGACCAAACAAAATATAATAAAGCGAAATAGTAAGGAACCAGATGGCTAAACTGATTATCTGTCCGCATTGTATGCAAAAAACAGACCCTGTGAATCCTTATTGTAGGAGTTGCGGGAAGAAAATGTCGTTAAGCAGCGATCAGCTTACGGGAACCTTAAAAGATACGTTCGATGCTGAGCGTGAAAGTCAGACGCAGTACTATGTTCGAGCGTTTTTGGTACTAAGCATATTCATTTTTGTTGTTTCGATGATTTTTGCGTTTTCGGTATCGAGTACGCCTGTTATTGACATAAAGGCAGCATATCCAATGCTTTCGCCCAGTGAAGATTCAATCTCGGACTATAATCTTGGCGACAAAGTTAATGAACACACAAAGGATTCAGTTGGTATGACCCTTGACGATTTTGATTATCATTCGCCCGATTATTCAGACCTTAACAACATAATTGACGATGATGACATTAAAGAAGAAGATGAAACTGATAAAAAATAGTTAAATTCTGGCTCATTTTGTGATAAATTGCACCTAAAAGCAATCCGAGAGGTAAACATGAGTGAAGTGGATATTCAGGAGTTGACCGAGCTTATTTCTGACCGTGTTGGCGACGAAACAGCATTGATTGCTGTGCTGCAGGAAATACAACGCAAGCTGAAGTATCTGCCTGTCGAAGCGATGAAATTCGTCGCTGAAAAGTTAAATGTTCCGTTGTCGCGTGTTTATCATGTGGCGACTTTTTATAAAGCGTTTAAGCTTAATCCTCCGGGTCAGCATCAGGTTCGCATCTGTGTCGGTACAGCATGTCATGTTCGAGGTGCGTCTAGGTTGGTGGATGCAATTGAGCGGGAATATGGAATGATGCCCGGCGAGACATCTGCTGATGGCAAATTGGAGCACGAATGCGTCAATTGCCTTGGTGCATGTGCGCTTGCGCCTGTTGTTGTGATTGACGATAAGACATTGCCGAAGCAGACACCCGACAAACTCACGAAAAACATCGAAAAAATCCTCAAATCCTAAGATTTTGCAACAAAGGCATGTAAACATGCTTTTCTTTGCGTCCACTTTGCATATTTTGCGGAATTTTGTGATTTTGAAGAGAAATCTGTAGGACAGGCATCCTTGCCTGTCAAGAAAAGACTCACGTTCCTGTTATTCTGCGTTGTACCTGTCATTCTGAGGGAATGAACTGATCGAAGAATACAGGCTAGCGGAAAGTAAAACGTGGAATTTGTTTGATTAAACTTTGTCTGAAAATTCTGACCGAGAATCTTTGTCTGCATCAGATAAAATGTTTCTATTATTCGATGTTTTGTGTATGACCACCCTGGATTGCCACGTCAGTCGCTTCGCTTCTTCCTCGCAATGACAATGGGAATTTTCTCTACAAAACCGACAGATTCGGTGAAATATTCAAAAGGGACGGAAAAGACAGAAAACCTACCGAGTTTTCGCTTGTATAATCTTGTTGAGTTGGTAATATCACAGGGCAAAATCATAATTTAAACGCTATCAATACATAAATTCAACCATATATATTTTTGCATATCCGAGATTATCCATAAATCACATTTAATTCCTTAATAATTCCTTTTAGGAGGTTGTTTTGAGTAATTACGAAGAGATTTTCAATTTGTCTGTTCAGAAACCGCAGGAATTTTGGGCGGAACAGGCAGAGCGAGTTCATTGGTTCAAAAAATGGGATACCGTGCTTGACAACAGCAATCCGCCATTTTCCAGATGGTTTAAAGGCGGCAAAACCAATATTTGTTACAATGCTGTTGATAGACATGCGTTTGGTAAAAAGCGGGGACAGGCAGCAATAATCTGGGAAAGCCCGGAAACAGGCAAATCGCGCACCATAACTTTTTATGAATTATATCGCGAAGTGAATAAAGTCGCGTCAATGCTGAAGAATCTGGGTGTCGGCAAAGGCGACCGGGTTTTAATATACATGCCGATGGTGCCGGAAGCTGCAATCGCAATGCTCGCCAGCGTTCGAATTGGCGCGGTTTACAGCGTGGTTTTCGCAGGTTTTTCAATTGAATCGCTAGCCGACAGAATCGACGATGCAACGCCCAAAGCAGTGTTAACTGCCGATGCTTCGACGCGCAAAGGTACAAAAGTTGTGGATTTATACGGCTTGGTTGCTGCAGGTTTAGACCACGCCAAGCACAAACCAGGCAATGTTGTAGTTCTCAACCGCGGAATCAAAGATTTTACGCCTAAAGAGGGCAGAGACCTTGACTGGCATGAAACAATCGAAAAACTCGGTAACGACATGGTGCCTTGCGAAGAGCTTGACAGCGATGATCCGTCTTATATCCTTTATACATCGGGTACAACTGCAAAGCCCAAGGGTGTTCTGCGCGATACCGCCGGTTATCTAGTCGCGCTCGCATCAACCATGGATTTGCTCTATGATACGCATGATGGCGATGTTTACTGGTCAACATCAGATATTGGCTGGGTTGTCGGACATTCGTACATCGTTTACGGACCGCTAATTGCAGGCGTTCCAACGGTTATGTTCGAAGGAACGCCCGATTATCCTGACCCAAGTATTTGGTTCAAGACTATTGAAAAATACGGAATTACCGTTGTTTTCAGCGCGCCTACGGGTTTCCGCATGTTGTGTAAGTTCGATGAGAAATATATTACCGATTGCGACCTGAGCAGCCTGCGTTATCTGTTCCTCGCCGGTGAACCGCTTGACGAGCCGACATACGCCTGGGCAGAAAAAGTCCTGAACACGCATATTATCGACCATTATTGGCAGACGGAATCGGGCTGGGCGATGATTTCGAACTTCCCCGGCATTGAGCTTATGCCGATTAAGCCCGGCTCACCAACAAAAGCATCCATGGGTTGGAATCTCAAGGTTGTTGACGACAACGGCAAAGAAGTTGAACGAGGAAAAAAAGGTGTTCTCGTTTCAGAAACTCCGCTTCCTCCAGGCGCATTGCTGACTTTGTATGGCGATGATGAGAGATTTGTCGAAGCATATTACGGTAAATTCGGCAACGGGCTGTATTATTCGGGCGATTACGCTATTCATGACAAGGACGGCTATTTCTGGATGCTCGGACGGGCAGACGAAGTCATAAACGTTGCGGGACATAGACTCGGAACGCGGGAACTCGAGGAAATCATCAGCTCGCACCCGAAAGTTGCGGAATGTTCAACAATCGGGTTCAAGCACGACATAAAAGGTGAAGCGATTGCTGCGTTTGCGGTATTAAAACAAGGTTTTGAGGGTAGTGATGAACTTCGCAAGGAAATTGTGAAACTCGTTCGCGATAAGATAGGTCCGATTGCGACGCCAGAAAAGCTTGAGTTTGTAAAGGCACTTCCGAAAACGCGTTCGGGTAAAGTTATGCGGCGCGTGTTGAAGGCATTGTGCGAGGAAAGCGACCTTGGTGACTTGAGTACAATTGAGGACGGTGCAAGCGTCGATGATATCAAAAACGCCCTCGAAGTCATGAAATAAAGATTAAATGTTCGTTCCCTGTCATTCTGAAGGAGCAAAACGACAGAAGCGGATGAAGTCCTTTAATTACCTAGATAAATATATTAAGACCTCAGTCATATCGATTGAGGTTTTTTTTTTGCCAATTTACAATCGAACACAAAATTGCATTCTCTTTTTTACACAAAGTCTTATACTTACTGGCAGATGTTATTTAGGCATGATATTAATATCTATTGTTTATTGGAATCCAATGAACAAAATTGAGTTAAAATATCTGAAGAAAGTACATATATAATCAAGGATACAATAATGAATCCAAGAAGAATTTTACTGGTGCTGACATTATTCAGCTTCATACCAATGCTCCTAAGCTGCGATATTATCATCAATCCATCATTAAGAAAAATCGGTTTCGACAAGAATACAATCGATTTCCATGGTGTAAAACTCGGTGAAGAACGTATTGCCACCTTTGAAATTATGAATATCGGTGCGAGGGATATTATTGTCAATAAGATATCGTTTACATCGTTTGGCGGCGAAACAACTGCAGACGAGTTTAGCATTGTGGAAGGATATACTGACGGTGAAAATACAATAATACCAGGCGAAGAATCAGTTACAATAAAAGTTATGATTAAATGTAAGACCTCTGGAGCCAAAAGCACGCTAATTAAGGTTCATCACGACGCAAACAATCTATATAGTCCTTATATTATAAACGTTTCAGCGATATGTACTGAAGCTGAGATTGAAATACTTCCAACAAGCTGCGATTTTGGCTCTTTACTGATTTACAATCGAAAAATGAAGTATTTTTCAATAAAGAATACAGGACAATCTGGATTAGTGGTCTTAGGTTTGAACATAACAGGCAATACTTCCAATTTCAAAATCCTCACTTTTATTAGCTTGCCCGTACAGATTGTTTTCAATGAAACGATTATGATAGCAATTGAGTTTTATTCAATGGGTACAGAAGGTTTCAAAGAAGCGTTTTTCGAAGTTTCTCATAATGCCTCGAATAAGCCAACACCGTGCAAGATTAGACTGACTGGTGAAACGGTGCTTGAACAACCATTAATCGAGATTTCGCCAACTCTTCATGATTTTGGTTTCGTTTCAATTGATAGCGGAGGAGCAATTGACCAGGAGCAAGTGAATTCATCTGCGGAAGTCTGGTCATGGTGGTCTGTTTGGCAGTCTTTCAAAGCTGGAAAGTCCGGTGAATTAAGAAAAGTTGAAGTTTATCTTGCCAATCCTTTTAATCAGCTTAGAACATTCGAATTGCGCGTTGGAATTGGCTCATCGGGGCAGTTGCTTGTTCAAAAAACTGTAACTGTACCGACGAATTATGCATGGTTAAGTATATCGATTCCGCAACAAATATTCTTGACTGTTGGTTTGAGTTACACCTGGGTTATTTACGGACCGGGCTTAACGAATGTTCGAACTCATCTCGTCAACCCCTATACTCTCGGACGATCATATCATGATACTAATGCGGATTTGATGTTCAAAACATATATGCTTGAGAACTCTACAAAGAATTTTTTGATTCGCAATATTGGAAACAAAGACTTAATCGTCAGTAAAATAGAGCTTTCTGGAACAGACAGAAAAAGTTTCATATTTGTTAGTGGACACAATGCGCCCTATACCATAAAACCAGGATTAATGCATTTAATCAAGGTGCGGTTTTTACCTTCAGCCCCAGTCGGTGGAAAAAGTGGAAGCTTGAAGCTAGAGCATAATGCAACCAGCAGTCCAACCTTCATTTACATAAGCGGAAACGCATACTGACAATTAATCGGGTGAAACTGTTGTTGTCATAATGAAGGAGCATCAGCAACTTAAGCGGACGAAGTCCTTTAAATATCAAGACTTTCGTACGTTAAAATTCATCTCTAAGAAAATGCACTTACTGCTGAGAACCAGGTTTTCCATAACTTCTTGTATTATTCGTCATCCTTTGGAGCAATCTTCTCTTTCACCGAGGATTTTTCACCTTTATAAATAAACTTGTCAAATATAGTGATGGTTCCATCAATGTCCATAACAACACCCATATAATCGCCTGAACCGTTCATTTTTATCACAGTATTGCTATTGAGAAGTCGGTGATTGGTTATGTCAACGAGAATCAAGCCTTCACCAGCTCCTTTGATGTTAATTTTAGTCGCTTTATCAGTTGCATCAAATGAAATCAAATAATTAATATTCGCTATCTCAATTTTATCCGCACCCTTGCCTTTAGTTGTTATTTTCTCAAGCTTCATTTTCGCTTCGATTTCCTTCAGTTCATATTGTGCCATCTGCTTTCTTATAATATCATCAGAAATCTTCCATTCTGTACCAATAGCGATAGGTTCTTTCGGCGGATAATAATTAATCATCTGCCGATTTTGCATTTCCGTTTTTACTTCTTCCGGGAAATCATCTGACTGCGATTCGAATTCGATTTCGTTCTTATCATTCACTTTTATTGTACAAAAAAAGCCGGGTTTTTTACTCAAGTCCTGCTCTACCTCGTTTTGAGTAAAAATAAGACCGAATTTTTTA
>JAIOTL010000139.1 GCA_021106775.1 Planctomycetota bacterium
AATTCTATGAATGGTGTTCAAAATCTATATATTAATCAATTCCAGGATTTTGTGAGTGATTGATGACACTGATTAATTTTGAAGGCATCAGCAAATCTTTTGGGTTGCAGATTTGTTATGAAAGTATTTCAGGTGAAATAACACATTGCGATAAAATTGCGCTTATTGGAAAAAACGGCAGCGGAAAAACGACATTGCTCAGGGTACTTGTCAGTGAAGACTCTCCTGATGAAGGAAAAATAGGCTTTGCAAAGCACATCAAGGTCGCATATCTTACGCAAACACCTCAACTTCACAATGATAACACTGTTTTTCAAGAAGCAATGCACGCTTTCGATGATGTCAAGGCGATTGAGCAAAGGCTAAATGAAATTGCAGATATACTTTCCGATTCGAATCTTGGTCAAATGGAAATGGATAAGTACCTCGAGGAAACCGCTGGTTTACAGACAACATTCGAAATGCGCGGCGGATATGACATCGAATATCGAGTAGAATCTGTGTTGATGGGTCTTGGTTATACAAAAAATGACCTTCAGAAAAACGTACAGATTCTTTCCGGCGGTGAGCAGGCAAGGGTTGAGCTTGCAAAACTTCTGCTTATGGAACCTGCCGTTTTATTTTTGGATGAACCCACGAATCACCTTGATATTGAAGGAATTCACTGGCTTGAAAGCTATCTTCTCGAAAAATTCAAGGGTGCATATCTTGTGGTTTCACACGACCGCTATTTTCTGGACATGGTAACCGATAAAACCTGGGAGCTTGAAAACGGCAGAATCGAGATTTTTAATGGAAATTATACAAGGTCGAGAGAACTTAAGGCTGCAAAATATAAGGAGCAAATTCATCGTTATAAGCAGCAGCAGAGGAAAATTGAAAAGGAAGAAGAATTCATTCGAAGATTTATGGCAGGTCAGAGAACGAACGAGGCAAAGGGCAGACTAAAAAGACTTGAAAGATTCAAGCAGACTGAAGCGATTGATAGACCCGTTGCTGATTCGCGTACATTTCGACTGAATCTTAATATGCACAAACAGCTTGGTGCACAGATAATCGAAGCACATGACGTTTCAATGAAATATGGGAGCAAAGTTCTGTTTGAGAATCTTAATTTCGATTTGAAGCCTGGCGAGATTTTCGGGGTTTGCGGACCAAATGGCACAGGTAAAACAACGCTTTTACGGATAATTATTGAGCAGGAAGAACCAGTTTCTGGATATGTCAAAATTGGTGGGTCTGTGGAATATGAAGTTTTGATGCAGCAATCGATTTTTCCTGATTCTGAGGAGACAATCTATGAGCACCTGCACAATTTCCGCAAAAAATTTCTCGACAAGGAAATTCGTGACATTTTGGGCGCATTTCTTTTTTCGGCTGATGATATAGAAAAAAAAATCGGCGTTCTTTCAGGCGGTGAGAAAAAACGTATCGAGTTGATAAAACTGCTGCTTCAAGAAGCAAACGTTCTTATTCTCGACGAACCTACGAACCATCTTGACATTCATTCTCGAGAAGCGATTGAGAATGCGCTTTTTGACTTCCCAGGAACAATCCTCATTATCAGCCATGACCGTTACCTGCTTGACAAGCTTGTTAACCGAACGCTCTGGCTTGAGGGTGGTAAAAATAGGATTTTTGACGGCAATTACTCGCAAATGCTATTAACAAAATCATTTGAACAGAAAAAAAACCTGGAAATAACACGTGAAGAAAGAAAGCACAGGCATATCAATTCAAAAGCGAAAAACAAGAGCAGTGAACCTAAGAAAAAAACGAAAAAGGTGAAATTTAAAGGTTCAATCGCTGAATTGGAAACCAGAATCGACTTTTTACATCAGGAAATCACACGTCTGGAAAACGAACTCGCTTCCGTTGAAATTTACCAAAAACCTGATATGTTCAGAGCTTATATCGATGAGTATGAAGCAGTTAAAACTGAGCTTGCAGCACTTGAAATTGAGTGGGTTAAGCGACTCGAAAAACACGGTTAACTTCAGAAAACACTTTTCGAAACCTGACAGAATCTTAAATTACTACAATTTATAATCTTGTTTGAATCGCTTGTTTATAATAAAATATTAATTCCACTTTTTTAATTGGAGTTTATGATGAAAAAGATGATTATTTTCGCCTATCTGGTTTGTGTTATGTTTTTTGTGGGTTGCAGCACATTTGGCAGTGGTTCTGGGTATAGCATGCCAGGTAACACCAAACTTGAAAGTGCTGGCAAAACTGCAATTATGAACGCAACAGAAATTGTTGAAGTTGTTGTTATTGCGGATTTGGAAGCATTTAAGATTGCTGTGAAGGCTTGTGATTCTCACGAAAGAATGATCGAGTTGCTGTTTAACGCTCTTTATATGTACGAAATCATGGGCAAGGTAGTTGCTGATAGAATGATGGTTGAGATTGTTGACCCATTATTGATTATGTCTTCAGGTGGTTTGGGTGCGAGTACTGCTTCTCACATGGACAGATTCTTGAAGCATAAAGAGTATGTACGTTCGTATTTTAATGCTCAACCACCAGCATACGATTTCGAATATACTGGAAATTTTTCAATCACATTAATGCCGAATAAAACTCAAGATATGAGCAAAGGTACAAAGAAATATTTCGTGAGAACTGCTGGAAAAGATTTCGATTCACCTATACAAATCAAGGAGTATGAAGGTAAGGTTTTTAAGGTTTTAGAACTGAGTTCTCTTGCGACTGGTGTTCGTGATATGCCGAAGTAACAATTATCTGCGCAAATAAACATCAAACAAAAAAAGCAACAGAATTAAACACAGAAGAAAAGTAATTACTCTTAAATCGATTACTTTTTGGGATGATTTCGAGTTATCTGGTTGCAGTACTCCGTATTCCTTAAAGTTTGAAGATTGATTTAGAAAATCTTTCGAGTTTAATGTTGTTTTATTCATCTTAAATGTTGAAGGAATATCGATCATCTCGAAAACTTGTTTTTCGTATTCAAACACGATATTTGTTGAATTTCTTAATTCTTTTTCATTGATTTTAGTATGCATTGAAATAATATTTTCACCAAAATCATCAGGTTTAACGCTCTCCGTCATTTCAATTAATTTCACGTTCCCGTCGTTTTTAATTAAATAGGCTTTTAATTTAGTCATTTCGTAGTCACCATTATTAATTAGAAATTCTGTTTTCAACAAAATTTTCGCATTTTCGAGTCGAGATTTATCGGAATCTGACATAAATTAATAATCAGTCATTTCTAAACCGTTAAAACCGTTTGACTTCATAAATAAAACTAAATTAATGAAGAATTGCTGTAGAAGATACCAATCAAGCAAATCAGGAACGAAATCAGCATTAAAATCACAGCCAACACCTAGAATATTACATCTATTAACATTAA
>JAIOTL010000167.1 GCA_021106775.1 Planctomycetota bacterium
AAGATTATCGGCTTGATTTTGAGTATTATCAGCATTTTGGCGTGCATTTTTTTTGTGATAACAATTATAATAAATAGTATGTACTATTATTCTAACATAAGCATACCAGGAGCTACATGGATATCTTATTATTACTATTATGTTTATAACATTGACCATTTAATTATATTACTCGTCCTTGCTATATCAATTTATTGTGTGATTGTGCTTTTTAAAAATAAATTCAGCAAAGTTCACAACACGCCAGTTTTCGCTGAGCCAGTGATGCACGATGACGATAATCCTCAAGAGCAGCACACAGAACCTCAAGCTGAAGATAAAACAATATAGCAATATTGTTTTTAACCTGTAAAATTTGTTACTGAATTATAATTCACTGGAGATTTACAATGAAACTAGAATTATTGAGAGTAATCAGAATTGGAATTATACTTCTATACACATATGTTTTATGGGTAATTATAGAACTTACAGCAAATTTTATTAATTTTTTCAGTGAATATCAAGTGAACATATTGGTTCTAAAAACATCAGACTATAGAAATATTTATTTTAACATAAGTTTTATAATTTCCTTAATAATTTTTATAATTGCTTTAATCAAAATAAAAAAATTAAACTATTCAATACTGTTTTTAATCCCATTAATGAATATGATTTTGTTCATTGTCTATTATCTTGTTTTAATACATACAATTGGCACTGCTTGTGGTTTTGCAGAATCTATGCGTATTAGTTCAGATTATTATTACTCAATAAAATGGAGATGGTTTATTACCGGAATCATATATGATAAAAATGTTCAAAGTGGAGTTGATTTAGATTTGTTTATTAAATTTATCTTACTAATATTAACATACTTTAGTTCATTATTAGTTATCAAAATGATTACTGTATATATTGGAAAACATACAAGTAAGAAATTTGCAATTCCTCAATATGAAGAGCAAGCAGATTCGGAATGAAAGATGTACATATCATCAAAGACAGGCAATGTGGCGTGTAGATAGGGACATGCTGGTACACAAGCAGTTGTATGATTGCAGTTCGTCCATATTTTAACGCAGAATCAATCGCATCGCAGATGAATGTGAATGTATAGCGGATTACTCTGGCTGACGCTTGCGAAACGCTACATATCGCTAAATTGAAGCCTTACTCATCGATAAGACTGGATTCCCAATCAAGTTGGGAATGACAGGATTGGGTGTCATCAATGACAGGCAAGATGCCTGTCCTACCGGTGGTTGAGCGGAGTCGAAACCACTAGTTGTCATTCCCGTGAAAACGGGAATCCAGAATAATCCATCCCCGATGTCATTCTGAGCGAAGCGTAAGAATCTCAGGGGTTCCATCGAATGGTTCAGCCGATTGATGATGTCAAAAATCGAAAATACTCATCTGTCATCGAAAGCGAAAAAAGAGCAGCAATTTGTGATGAATGCAAACAATGAGTGTGTTTGAAATGCTCGATGGATCCCCTGAGATTGCCACGTCAGTCGCTTTGCTCCCTCCTCGCAATGACAATATTTATTCGTGATTCTGCATGTTACCTTCGACTTCGCTCAGGCAACGGTCAATTTATTGTCTTCAACATTGGTGCCTTCGACTTCGCTCAGGCAACGGTCAATTTATTGTCTTCAACATTGGTGCCTTCGACTTCGCTCAAGCAACTGTTGAATCTCAATATCAATAACAGACATTTTAAATAATCCAGAATGCTGTAGCAATGCTACTTGTAGGTGGCTTTGAGTTTTTCGGCTTTGGCGACGGCTTGCTCGATTGTGCCGACGTACATGAACGCATCCTCAGGCAACTCGTCATATTTCCCGCTTAAAAGCTCCTCGAAGGAGTGTATCGTGTCCTCAAGCTTGACATATTCGCCTGGAACGCCGAGAAACACCTCGCCCACATGGAACGGCTGCGACAAGAACTTCTGAATCCGACGCGCACGGTTGACAATAATCTTGTCCTCCTCTGAAAGCTCGTCCATGCCGAGAATGGCGATAATATCCTGCAAATCCTTGTACCGCTGCAAAATCTGTTGAACTTCCGTTGCAACCCGATAATGCCTCTCGCCGATGACTTCCGGGTCAAGCATGCGCGAAGTGGAATCAAGCGGGTCAACAGCCGGATAAATGCCAAGCTCAACAATATCGCGCGACAGAACGGTTTTCGCGTCAAGATGCGAGAAGGTCGTGGCAGGTGCAGGGTCTGTCAGGTCGTCAGCAGGGACGTAAATCGCCTGCACGGAAGTGATTGAGCCGCGTTCGGTCGATGTGATGCGCTCCTGTAACTCGCCCATTTCAGTCGAAAGCGTGGGTTGATAACCGACAGCGGAGGGCATTCTGCCCAAAAGTGCGGAAACTTCCGCACCCGCCTGGGTAAAGCGGAAAATATTATCGACAAACAGCAGGACATCAGCATTTTCGGAGTCACGGAAATATTCCGCCATTGTAAGCCCTGAAAGTCCCACCCTTAAACGCGCTCCCGGAGGCTCGTTCATCTGACCGAAGCAGAGGACGGTTTTGGGCAACACGCCGCTTGCCGCCATCTCAAGCCATAAATCGTTTCCCTCTCGGGTACGCTCGCCAACCCCGCAGAAAACCGAGTATCCGCCGTGTTTTTTCGCGATATTATGAATAAGTTCCTGGATAATTATTGTTTTGCCGACACCAGCACCGCCGAAAAGTCCGGTTTTGCCACCTTTGGCATAAGGCTCAAGCAGGTCAACAACCTTTATGCCGGTCTCGAAAATCTCCGACTGCGTACTCAATTCCGTCAATTTTGGTGCTTCACGGTGAATCGGCATTCTCGGCGTATCTTCAGGCAATTGCTCGCCGTCATCGATTGTTTCGCCAAGCAGGTTGAATAGTCTGCCAAGCGTTCTCGGTCCAACCGGCACTGTGATTGAATTCTCAGTGTTTACAACCTCCATACCGCGCATAACGCCGTCTGTCGAGCTCATTGAAACCGCGCGCACCTGATTGCGACCGAGATGCTGTTGCACCTCTGCTGTTAGCTTAATCTCATATTTATCGTCTTTATGGTTGATTTCCAACGCTGTGTATATTTCGGGTAAATCCTCGGGTTTGAACTCTACGTCGATAACGGGTCCAATAACCTGAACAACTTTGCCGATTTTAGCCATTTTTAGACTCCTAATTGCATCTCATTGCAGAATTCGCTGGATTATATGAATAAAATTACATCCTGCAACTGTATTTACTTTATCCGAATGTTCAAATTCTTGAATATATGCAAATTATTGACAATGCATTAAATAAAAACCACTTCTGTCAATGGTGTAATTATTTGGTAAATTTGGTTAATAACATTGTTAAATTATTATGTGTTCTATATCAAGAAGAGTTTCCTCAATTTTGTTGGTTACGCTTTCATAATTACCGTCGTTTTTGTTGATAACCATGATGAATGAACCTCGAACTTTAGTCAATCTAAACAAACTCGTATAATTTTCGGATTCAAGCGAAATATTGCGAATATTATTGCAATTATCAACCCAGCTAATTGAATCATCGCCGTAAAGTTCTTTTATCAATGTTGTTGACGATTGAATATAATCGCTTGAGACCAGCCCGATATTAACTTCGTCGATATTGCTTTCAAAGTTGCTGATCCAAATCGCACCAGTTGGACCAATAATCGAAGAACCAATAACTGAATCCTCATTATCAAATTTCAACAGAATACTATCCAGGCAAACCTTGGATGATTGTTTCAGAACATCAGCAATCTGTAGTTTTGAACAATAATATTCGGGGTTGTTAATGCTTATTTTCCTTGTAGGTTTACTTGAAATATCATCTTGTGAATCGCTTTGGTCATCGTCACTGTCAGCGGATTTTACATTTGAAACGTTCATTTGATTTAAAGCATCTTTGAAGTCGGTGAATAATTCGCTGATTTTAACTTTTGTGTCCTCATCGAGTTTATCTGTCGATGGTTTCAACTCTAAGTTATCCAAAATGATTTCTCTGCTTCCGTTGGCAAATTTGCTGATTTTCGGAGCTTTTGAGACTTTATCTCTTTTGTCGGAAATCTTGTGATGTCCGTATTTCTTTTGTTCTTCAACTGCATTTTTCAAGGTTATTGCAGAATCGATTTCTTTATCAGGTTGTTCAGTTGGCAATTTGTCTGGTTGGCTTGCTGGGGGCGTTATTGACTCATTCAACCCATTTTTAACATCGAACTGAGCAAATGCAGGAACATTTCCGTATGTTGAATTTGCAGGTGCGACATTAACGGGTTCAGCATACTTGATTTCATCGACCTCATCATCAATGAATTCCTTGGGAAGCCTGATTTTATCAAGAATCGACTGTTGCGAAGCGAATTTATCAAGCTCGATTTTTCTGCTTTCCGAAGATTCATATAGTTTTGATTTATACTCGATAATTTCTTCGACTTCATCCTGCATTGCATCTGTGATATTTACTGAATTTGGAGATATAAACCACTCTGAAATACAGATAACGCCTGTCTTTAGAGATGTAATAATCTCAATAGCATCGATTCCTTTTTCTTTGCTTGTTTCCACAAAAAACGGAATACCCTTGAGGATATATATTCTCCCAAGATATGCAGGCATTTTCATTCCGGTATCAGGGTCAGCAAGGATTTTACCATCTCTGGAGACAGGCATATCGGTATTATTGTCTTGTTTAATAAAGAGCATACTTGTTTTTTTGCGGGTTCTAAGCATTTTTATGGCTCTTGCAACCGGCATCCGTGTTAGTGGTGCAGTGAACCAATTTGTGGAAAAGCAGACCTGATTTAATTCTTCAGCAAGATTGTCCCAATCTGGAATACCTTCGATTAGTCGCATTATCCCGAAAAAACGTGCTCTTTGCTTAACTTCCTCGTCGATTTTAGAACGGGAGATGACAATGGTTTCGACGCGATGACCGAATGCGCCCCAGAGCCAGCCGATTTCTGTGAGATCAATCAGTTTTTTGGTAAGAAACAAAAATATTGGGTTGTTATGCTTTTCAGCCAAGGCATACAACTCTTCGATGTCAGAGACTATGTGATAGTTAATATCATCAAAAGGCTTGATGGATTCTATCAAACCTTCCCAACCTCTAAGGTCTTCGGTGTATATGATTAAAGGTTTCAGCATGTCCTATCCTTAACCTTCATTATAAACGACAGTATGCAAAACGACAAAATATTTTTAATGTAAGGTTTATAATTAAGAATATAAGCAAATCCAATTACAATTATACCAATATAGCCATATATCACAAATACTTTTTATGTAAACAAAGTAATATCTGCAATAATTTTGCATTATTGTCTAAAAACGAATTATTTCAAAATTATATCACTATATCGACATATTTACAGCAATAACTTAGATTAGAAGAATTATTTACATTCTCATGTTTGTTCCTACAAATATTATACTTGTTTATTTGTTCTGTTCTCAGTATAATATTTTAGTATATTGTCTGTTGAATTCAGATAAGAAGATGCTGCGATGAGCTGAAACTCTATTGTATTAGCAGATTTGGAGTTTTAAATGAGGAATATTATTTTATCGCTGATTTGTTTAAGTTGTTTCATATCAATATCTTGCGGGGTTAAGATAAATATTTCGGAAATGGTTGTTTGGCAGGGAACAGAGCGTATTTCGAATGAATCAGGAAGCTTTAACTATGGTATAAAATTGCCTTGTGAAATACCTGCATATACAACATTTACAATTGAGAATCTGCGTGCGGTTGATTTGCTTATTGACAAAATTTCTGTGATTTCAGGCGATGTTGATGATTTTATCGTCGATACTTCCAAGATTTTATCGCCATTGCCCGTCGGTGCGCTTACAAACTTCGACATTTCATTTGAACCATCGTCTCTAGGATTAAAATCTGCAGTTGTCGAAATAATCAACACTGACAAAGACAATAACCCCTTTACTTTTACGGTAACAGCCACTGCCATTGCCCCAAAAATCAACGTTAAGCAGGGCTCAAATGACATCCCGAATGTTACCGGATGTTACGATTTCGGCATTGGAAACATTGGTGAAATGACAGATGCTGTAACATTCACGATTGAAAACAAAGGTGTTGGAACACTTGAAATCTCAGACCTCCAACTTGCCGGCATAAACTGTGCTGAATTCACTCTCGATGACTCAATGCTTGAAAATCAAATCGAAGAAGGTGAATCCACAAGTTTTGAACTACAATTTGCACCAATTTCACCAAAAGATAAGTTCGCTATTGTCTCAATACTTAGCAATGATGAAGGTGAGAATCCGTACATATTCTCAATCATCGGCTTTGCTGGCACACCTGAAATCAACGTAAAACAAGGCATTACGAACATTCCAAATATAACAGGTTCATACGATTTCGGCGAAGTCAGGGTGAATTCTTCTTCTGAACCTGTAACCTTCACAATTGTCAACGAAGGCACGGGAAAGCTTTTCATAACAAATATTGAGAAAATCGGTGCTGATGCGGATAATTTCACGCTTGATGATTCTTCAACTGCATCAAGTTTAGACCCGGCAAGCGAAACAATTTTTATTATCACTTTTAACCCGATTGTGCAGGGACCGAAATCTTTAGAAATTCGAATTCATAACAACGATATTGACGAAAACCCTTACATATTCACGGTTACCGGCGAAGCATTAAATCCAGAAATCAATATAAAAGATCCAGCTGCAAATAGTATTGTCAGCGAAACTGGATATTATTATTTCGGGAAAACCGACGTGAATACTGTAGTTTCCGGAACTTTCCTTGTCGAAAACGTTGGGTACGGTTTGCTGGAACTCACAGGTTCGCCGATTATTGAAATTTCTGGCTGGGGTGCTAGCGCATTCACTGTAACACAACAACCACAAGCCTTTATTAATCATGGCACAAGCACGACTTTCAAAATTGAATTTTGCCCGTCTGAAGAGCGGAATTATTCTGCAACTGTTTCAATTGCGAACAATGATGATGACGAAGACCCATACACCTTTGAAATTCACGGACGAGTCAAGGTTGTTGGTTTCGATTTTAACGGCGACGGTATCGAAGACATAATCGTCGGAACATATGGAAATATTCACTCAGGATTAAGAACTGGTAAAGCGTACATTTACTTGGGCAGCAAAAATCTTACTCCATTAATGTTATCAAATTCAGTAATTGGATTTTACGGCAGAACAAATGATCGAAATAATCCGTATTATTTTGGCTGTTCCGCATCATCTGCAGGTGATTTTAATAACGATGGGTATGATGATATAATCATCGGAGCTGCCGGTGAAGATTTTGGAGGTACAAGAGCTGGATGTGCATTTATTTTTTTTGGAAGTCAAAATCCATCTCGTTCAAACTACGCTCTGAATGCAGATGTAATAATTATTGGTGAAAATGAGAATGATCGTTTTGGATGGGGAACTACTTCTGCTGGTGATTTAAATAATGACGGTATTGAAGATATTATTATTGGTGCTCCAGGTTTTTATGAAGGTGGATATAGTACAGGAAAAGCTTATATTTATTATGGTAGCAGTTCACCAACATCGATTATTTATGCAACAAATGCGGATGTTATGATAACAGGTGTTGATGTTGGTGGTAAATTTGGTGGGTGTGTCTCAAGTGCAGGTGATTATAACAATGATAACATCGATGATATAATTATTGGTGCTCCTTATGCAAACGGTCAGACAAATAGAACCGGTGTTGTGTACATATTTTATGGCAAATCGAATATAGCAGCAAACTTATCAGCTTCAAGTGCGGACGTTAAATTCAATGGACGACAAACAAATGAAGAATTTGGTTACAGTGTTTCTTCAGCAGGTGATTTCAACAATGATGGCATCGATGATATTATTATAGGAGCTTGGCATGATTATGAAAATGCAACATGGGCAGGTGCTGCTTTTGTGTATTATGGTTCATCATCACCAATTTCGATTGAATACCCCAGAAATGCTGATATTCGAATTCTAGGAGAAAATGCATACGATGGATTTGCTATATCTGTCTCAAATGCTGGAGATTTCAACAATGATGGATTAGATGACATACTCATATCAACACATTGTGATGATTCAGGTGGTAATGATGTTGGTGCAGCTTTTGTCTTTTATGGAAAATCAAATCATTATTCCATGTATTCAAAAGGAGATGCAGACTTCATTGTATTAGGAGAAAATTATAGAGAATGGTTTGGATTTTGTAGTTCTTCTGCTGGAGATTTGAATAGTGATGGTATTGACGACTTTATTATTGGTGCATTTAAAACTAATGATAACGGTATCGATTCTGGCAGTGCATTTATTTTTTACGGTAAATCGAATCCAATATCTCCAGTAAATGCATCAAATGCAAATATCAAACTAATTGGTAATAATTCCAAGGAAATGTTTGGGTACTGTGTATTTGGCGGAAGATAAGATTTTATGATTTAAAATTTAAGATGAGATTTACGTTGGTTTCGAAAGTGATGTCGATATTTGTGGATAAAATAACCGATATATGTTTATAATTGATACAAAATTGCTCAGGTGACACATGGATAAATCAATTAATGATATTCTTCCGCGTTTTCGTGAAATTGAAGGCTTTCTTGCAGTTGGCATATACGCACCTTCTGGTGAAATCTATGCTTCACTGAACCCGTCCAGCAAATACGAGCTACACAAAGTCGGCATACTCACAAACTCGGTTCTGCTCAACACCCAGAAAGCAGCGAAAGAGATGAAGGTGGGTAAAGGTAAACGCACAATTATCACCACTGATGATGCGACGATTATCACCCAGCAGTTTTTTGCCGATTCTATGAAACAACAAACTTCAAAAAGTATACAATTGGATAATAATTCAGCAGGAAGTACGCAAAATTCGCAGGAACATCCTTCAAGAACAAAGCTTAATGCAGGTTTATCCTCCTCCGAAATGAACAAATCCGAAGAGAGCAATGTGCATTTTAACATTATCGCGATTTTCAAACAGGATGTTCAGCTTAGTGTTACTAAGATGAAGATTGACAAAATCATGAACGACATCGCTCCGCTCATCCCCAAATAAATCTCGTACAATTTGCTTATTTCAATGAATTTGCATGGATTTGCAGGAATGTGGATCTAATTTGTGGGTGTACCTAGGAGTCCAACAGCTTCAGCTTCTTTCTTCAACGCTTCAATGCATTCACTGATGATTTCGTCGAGTTCGATGCCAAGCTCAAGCGCGCCCTGCCTGATGTCATCACGATTTACCGCTGCTGCAAACGATTTATCCTTAAGCTTTTTCTTCACCGATTTCACCTTCACGTCCTGAATCGACTTCGATGGACGCACATATGTTACTGCGAAAAGGAAACCTGTCAACTCGTCAACTGCAAACAGATATTTTGCGAGATTTGTTGAACGGTCGGCGAGACCGGCATGTCCGAGGATTGCCTGCAGCACGTCTTCGGGAAAACCTTTGTCCTTGAGGATTTCCACACCTTTTTGCGGATGATTGGGTATTGTCGGGTTCTGCTCGTAATCAAAATCGTGTAAAAGCCCTGTGATGCGCCATTTTTCGACGTCCTCACCGAGTTTTTCAGCAAAATGCTTCATGCAGGCTTCTACACCAAGCCCATGTTTGCGCAACGACTCACTTTTAGTGTACTCGCAAAGGATTTCCCATGCTTGTTCTCTTGTAAAATCCATAACTACCTCTCGAAATTGTTACAACTCTTATATCTTTTACAGATTTTTGCACAATAAAAAACCCCGACCTGTTGCCGGTGTGTTCAAAATTAAGTTAATTATTTTTTTACCGCATTAATAATCAGAGCAGAAAGATATATTTTGACCGCTGCAACAAAAAGGAAGGGAACAACCGCAATTCCAAGTACTTGCGAAAATGACAGAATCTTTGAAACAACTGGTGCAGCAACAAGATAAATCCATGCTGACCCGAAAATGTACAAAACAATCGACGAAAGAATCATGACAAGCAGAAGGTCAAAAACATCTTTATGAGCTTTGAATTTTTCGACGAAATACCCCACAATTGCTGCCTGCGGAACGAAACCCAGAAGAAAACCAACAGTGAACAGATTTACACCCGTTGCACCACCTGAAAACCAGGGGACACCGTTAAATCCGAGACCGATGTAAAAGAGAACGCTCAGACTGCCTCGTTTCCAGCCCAAAAAAGCACCTGCAAGCATCACACCCAGGGTTTGCCCGGTGATTGGTACGGGAGTTCCAGGCAGATAAACCTTAATCTGAGATAATACGCCCAAAAGACAGGCAAATCCGACCGTTAGCGCAACATTTATGAGAAGATTTTTATCAGTGTTCGTGAATGTTAGAAAGTTTCTACTGTCAATAGAATGAATCCTTGTTGCCATTTCACCTCCAAATCATTTTAAGGACAAGAAAGAATCTGTATAACATTTAGCTGACTGTTGAAAAAGTCATTTAAGCATTAGTTCGTGTGATTTATTAATTAATTCTCTGATTTCTGCGAGAAGTATCACCTGATATCATAAATTTATAACCCGCTCCACGCTGTGTAAGCAAATACATAGGTGAAGTTGGGTCTTTTTCGATTTTTTGCCTGAGCTTGTTTACAAAATTGTCAACAGTCCTATCAGTACCGTAATAATCATAACCCCAGACATCACGCAAGATTTTCTCACGAGAAAGAACCTTGCCCGCATTTTGTAAAAAGTACTTCAAAAGCAGAAACTCTTTTTGCGAAAGCTCAATTTCATTTTCACCTTCTCGAATCAGAACCTGCCCTGATAAATTAAGCTGAAATTCACCAAAAATAAAGGTTTCAGTCTTCGCTTCATATGCCCGTTTGCGTCTGAGCATCGCTTTTGCTCGGGCGAGAAGTTCGCGGATTGAAAACGGTTTGGTGATATAATCGTCAGCACCAAGTTCAAGCCCTGTGATTTTGTCGATTTCCTGGTCTTTTGCAGTGAGCATAAGAATTGGGATAAGAATTTCGCGGTTGCGCAGCTCGACACAGATTTCAAACCCACTGATTTTCGGCAGCATAACATCAAGTATTATCAGGTCAATGTTCTTGGAAAGTGCAAGTGAAAGCCCTTTGTCACCTTCCGAAGCAGAAATGACATTATAGCCGAGATTTCGTAAATTCATCTCAAGCCCGAGTCGGATGCTTTCATCATCCTCAACAATTAATACTGTTTCCATGCTATCCTCCACTAAATCCGTGCTGTTGACTCTTGATAATCTGATAACATCTATATATATATGTAAAGTTTACATTAAAACATGAATTTTGGTATCATTTTAGAATAAATGTTAAATTGTCAATAGAGAATAAAATGGAAGAACTGCTTAACATTTGCTCGATTTTGTTTCTGATGTTTGCGACGTTCGGATTCGCAGCATCTTTGAAGATTAAGCTCAGAAGGGCATTTCTTATATTCAACGTTGTGATCTTTTCAATAATAACCTCTTTGCTTATTGTTCTGGGTAATGGATTAATGGAATTTGCAGGTGTTTTTCTCGCCTTGATTCCACTTGTTGGTCTGTTGATATTCTTTTTACCGCGGAAATTCAAGCATAAAGAAGTTTATGCTTTGTCCGCGTTTGTGTTTCTTGCATTTATTTTGATTAACATGCTAATTCAGCTCACCGAAAACAGTATTAAACTGCACTTCGAACATGCTGAATTCCTCTGGCTGACATTATTACTGCCGATTTCCGTTTTGCTTTGGTATTTCTCGGTAAACATAATTAACAGGTGGCAGAATTATGCATCGCTCACCCTTCGTGTGTTTTTGATTGTATTGATAATTGTTGCGATTTCCGGCGTAAGAATTGTCCGAAAACATGACAAACTCACGGTTATTTTCCTTATAGACCGCTCTGAATCAATGCCGAAAGAACTTTCGTACGATTGGTACAAAAATTATATAAAGACGAAGATTAGCAGCTCGGAACATCGAAAGCCTGAAGATTTATACGGTATTGTCTTGTTTGCTGGTCGTTCAACGGTTTTTCAATTCCCAACAAACAATCTCATGGTTTCAGGATTCGAGCCTGAGCATCTTGACAAAGAAGTAACTGACATCGGCGCGGCAATTCGGCAGTCGCTGACACTTTATCCGGAGGACAGCCGGAAACGGCTTGTAATTGTAACGGATGGCAATGCCAACAAAGGTGATTTGTTTCGTGATGTTTCGCTGGCAATAAACCAAAATGTAGCTGTTGACGTTGTTACCCATGAATCCGAGAAGAAGCTTCTGGATGTTCGCATTGAGCGGTTCATAACACCTATGCGAATAAAAAAGGATACACCTTTTGAGCTTCGACTCTCAATAAATTCCACCGCCCATGTTCGCGCAAAAGTTCTGATAACGCGTAACGGCAAGCAGATTGACGAGATTCCACCTTTTATCGTGAATTTGAAACCGGGCAACAATTACCCGATACTTCCGATGCAAGTTTTGAATTTAAATGGATTCTTTGAGTACAGCGTACAGATTCAGGTGCTTTCCGATATTAGGGGAAACAAGGTTGAAGATGTTATTCCTGAGAATAATTCTGTCAAAAACTTTGTTATTGTGAAAAGCAGCGCGAAAATTCTCCTGATTTATGGAGATAAGGAGCAGGATAACGCTCAGATGATACAGGCTCTGCAAAAGGGAGGGAAACAGCTTGATATTCGGCATGTTTCCGATATGCCAAGCAACAACGCTCATTCGCAGTTCGGTTTTTATGACCTTGTGATTCTTTCGAATGTTTCGTCGTCGCAGTGGACAGAGGAGCAGATGAATGCGATGAAGTCGGCGATAAACGATTCTGGTGTTGGGTTTATCATGTTAGGTGGTGATAAATCTTATGCTCCAGGCGGATATCAAGACCAATCCATTGTTGAGGCATTGCCCGTTGATATGGATATAAAGGAAAAACGGGTTATACCAGCAGGTGCGCTGGTGATTATTATGCACACTTGTGAAATGCCTGAAGGCAACAAATCCGCCAAGATAATCGCGAAAACCGTAATGAAAACAATGAGTGCTCGTGATGAGTTCGGTATTGTAATTTATTCTTATCAAGGTGGTGTTAGATGGTTGTTTCCACTAAAAAAGGTCGGCAACAATAAACAATCTCTGGTAAATCTGATTGATAAGGCACCGCCACAGGACATGCCTGACTTCGATCCATCAATAAAACTTGCTTACAACGCACTCCTGAATTCCAATGCCGGTATGAAACACTGCATCGTGATTTCCGACGGTGACCCTTCGCTGAGTAACAGTTCTTTAAAACTCGTTCAAACTGCATTTCAAGATGCCGGTATTACTACCTCATGTGTATGTATTTATCCTGAAGGTGGGGGTACAAACACACTAAAGAAAATTGTGAAAGTCGGCGGACCATCTGCTGATGCTAATGAACGCTTCTGGCTCATCAACAGCCAGGCTGGTATTAACACTCTGCCGAAAATTTTCATTCGTGAAGCAGCAAGAATCAAGACTCAGTACAATCAAAACAAAAGTATTTCAGGATTTAGTACGGAACCGGTTGAATTCTTGAAATATCTGCGACAAAGCTCAAATGAAGGCAAGCTTGATGGATTTATTCTCACCTCATTGAAACCCGGTGCATCGCTACCAATTGCAGTCGATGAAGAAGATACTTTTCCGCTGCTGGCATACTGGCAATACGGTCTTGGTAAAGTTGTGTGTTTCACCTCAGATGTTCTGGGTAACGGTTGGGGAAGTAATTGGGTCAACGGCACGAATCTGAACATCAGGATTGGACAAAATCAGTTATTCGACTTGAATTTCTCGAAGTTCATCAACGATTTGGCAGGTTTTTCAAGCCGAAAAGTTGTAACCACACACCAAATTAGCTCACATGCTGAATACCGCTCTGGTACAGGTGTTTTCAGAATAAATCGAATAGATTCGCGAGGTAGATATGTTAATTTGCCCGAGCTTGAAGTTAAGCTGATTTCACCAAAAGTCGAAGTTTCAAAATTAAAGATGCGTGAAATTCGACCAGGTGAGCTTGAAGGTGAATTTAATGCATTTGAGGAAGGCATTTATCAGATTATCGCAACATACAAAACTGCGAATAATAAGTTGGCATACCTTGAGAACGGACTGTCCGTGCCTTATCCTGTTGAGTATCGAAGTTTCAGTGTGAATGACAGGGAACTTGTGGAAATTGTCAGGCAAAGCGGAGGAAAGTTTGCGAAATCGCAGCTTCGTGCAGTAAGCATTCAGGATGTCGGTAATGAACAGAATCCCACATCGCGAACACTCTCAGAATTCGAATATGGTGTGGATACACTGAGAAATTATGACAACAGCATCATCCTTGACGAAGAGCAAATACCAAAACTCTACGAACCTTTCGTTAGGGATACAAAGCCAACATATTCATATTTACCGACATGGATTCTTTTTGCTGTAATCGCTCTCTCAATGCTGTTTTTCGATGTTTTCATGCGTCGGGTACAGATGAACCTAACATTTTTACCGATTCTGGCATCAAAAATACCAATCCTAAAAAAATACTTCAATAAAGAGGATTATGAGAAATCGGAAGAAATAAAAATGCTGCAATCCGCCAAACTCGAAGCGCAAAAATTATTCGAAGGTCGGGTTGCTCGACTAAAGAAATCCGGTTATACTGAGGAAACCGAAGAGCAAAAAACGTCAGACATTATTGCTGGTCTCAAGAAAGATGCGAAAAAGGCAGTGAAGGACGAGGAATTGCAAATCAGGAAACAGCTTGCGGATAAGAAAAAGCAAAAGGAAAAGCAAGAACAGAAAATTGCTTCTAAACCAACGAGTTCGCTTGACGCCTTGCAGAAAGCAAAAAGAGAAGCTCTGAAAAAGCGTAAAAAATAACATGGGTACGAAAATCCATTAACTTATCGTTGCAGAAAGCGTGTCATTATCTGTTCTGCTACATTTCCCTTAGAATGACATTTGGCGTATCCCAAGCCGAACATTGTTTGAAAATCGTGTTATAATACTGAAATTAGTTTACTTGACAGCATCGTAGTATTTGGATAAGTTATTAACGGAAAAAGTAAAGGTAGTTAATGAACGCGCTTGAGAAAATCCTGGTTGACCTTGCATTGGACAAGCAAATAATCACCCAGAATCAGTTAGTACAAGCCTTCGACGAACTGAAATCTTCACCAATGAAGAATTTCGGCAGAATCCTTGCTGACCTCAAATTTATCACAGAAAATCAACTCGATGAACTCAGAGCAGAATCAAATACTATATTCAGAGACAATGGTTCTGTCAGGAAATCCACCAGCGGTAAGATTTCATTGAAGCAGGGAGACGATTATTCTGCGTTCATTGATGACCATGAAGTAAAAAGATACTCAAAGCCACGTAAAAGCGAAATAATCGAAAAATTCAAAAAAAACGACACCGACAGGCTCATTGGCAGTGAATTTGTCGGATGTCAGGTTATCGAAAAACTCGGTCAGGGTGGGATGGGTAGAATTTATAAGGTGAAGCATTTATTTCTCAACAAATACATGGCAATGAAGGTTCTGGCGCGTCAATATACTGAACAGAAGCTGTATGTTCAACGCTTTTTTCGTGAAGCTCGAAGTGCAGCAAAGCTTAATCATTCGAACATTGTGAAAATCTATGATGTTGGTCAGATGTCTGGCGAATATTATATGTTGATGCAGCTTGTTGACGGTATCGACCTCAAGAAGGTTATTTTAGAACGTGGAAAGATTTCGGTTCGTGATGCTCTTTTCATTGTGTCGGAGGTTGCCAAAGCTCTTATAGAAGCGCATCGACACAAAATAATTCATCGAGATATTAAGCCAGACAACATTATGCTCGATAAAAGACACGTTTTGGTTACTGATTTCGGACTGGCGAAAATTGAAAAAACCGAAGGTGAGGGCGAAGGTTCCGAGTTTATGACTTTGACAGGTCCCGGTCAGGTTCTGGGTTCCCCATATTTCATGGCACCTGAGCAGGCTGACAGCAGTCATGAAGTTGATCATCGCACAGACATTTACTCGCTGGGTTCAACATTTTATTATCTCATTACCGGCAAAAATCCGTATGACGGACCAAACGCTATTGCAATAATCTTCAAGCGCATTAACGAACCACTGATTCGACCAAAAAAACTTGAACCAATGATGCCGGAATGCATAAATAAGCTTATTATCAAGATGATGGCGATAAAACGCGAAAACAGACAGGAGTCTGCACAGAAACTTTTAAGAGAAATCGAGGAATTACCAATAAAAAATCGGGTTGAGCGGTTTGAAGATATGGATTTGAATAAAAATATAAATGTCAATGACTCGAACAGACTTTTTACTCAGGCTGCAGATGACGGTTTGCGTGAAAGCTCGAGTAACAGACAGGCTGTAAAGGCGGAAAAAACAGCACCCACAAGCTTTCCTGTGGATAAGAGCAAAGCAAAAACTAAGATAAGAAAAGTGTCAACATACAAAAATGATGCAGAACCAATTGAGAAAACCGCTGATGCCAAGGAAAATTACGGATTCATAACCATGACAGATTTTGCTTCAGATGCTGATATTGTAACCAAAAGTGCTGAAAAGGAAAGCAAACCCGAAAGGAAAACCTCAGCACCATCAGTTCCGAAAAAAAAGCTGGCAGCACAAGCACATGCTCCGAAAATCGAAAAAAAGGCAGTAAAGCCAATGAATATGGCCTACAAAAGCATTTCGAAGCAAAAACTTAAATCACTTGAAAAGAATAAAATTGTGAAGGACTTAATTGCTAGGATTAAGCATTTTATACAGAAAAAGGATGTTAATTCAGCACAGTCGTATCTAGAACACGCTCTTAGGGTTGTGGGAGAAAACAATGAGTTAAATGCAATTAAACTCGAGATTTTCAACGCAATGACTAGCGTTAAAGAACAGCTTGAATTTGCTGGAAAGAATCTTAATGAAAAAAACTATGCCCACGCACTTCGCATGTATAAAACCATTATGAAAAGAGTGCCTGAAAACAATATTGCAAAAAAGCAA
>JAIOTL010000327.1 GCA_021106775.1 Planctomycetota bacterium
TTCACTGCAACTGGAGAAAGGCACATCCCAACACCAGTAATAAACCATACTGCCCTGATCGAATATGAAATATTAATAGAAGAAAATATAGCAGCGAGAAGTGTCCAGAATCCCAATGTTGAAATATCTAAAAGACGTGCTTTAAGCAGAATTCTTCCGCCTTCAGTCGGTGATATCTGGGAAATAGTTTTAAGGATAATCGGTAGCGTAAGATCGCCTGTCCGAAACGGAAGCATATATGTGGCAAATCCGTGTAAACTAACAGATCGAACAGTATCAGGCCATATTTTTAGATGCTGTCTTGAAATTGTCTTGAATCTCAATGCCCGAATAATATAGTTTATTAAATAGAACGCTAATCCGGCCAAGATCCAATTTATCTTAGCCTGTTTAAGGTTTTCAAAAAGACTCGGACCCTTATAATAAGCAATGATTAACACAACTCCGGCAAGCAACAAAGAAATTATGCATTGAGCTTTATTCTTTTTTAATCGATCCAACCCAAGGGTCATAAGTTTTTTTCTCAGTGATGAAGCTATTATATTATACTGTAATCTTTACCTTTATATGATTCTTTTTGATGTATAATCTTGCATGGATTGCCAGCAGCTATAACATTCGACGGAATATTCTCAGTAACAACAGAATTCGACCCAATGGCTACGTTGTCACCAATACTGATGCCTGGCAAAACAACTGTATTCATGCCTATCCATACATTGTTGCCGATTTCTATTGACCGTTTCGGTTCATGTCTGTCGTAATCATCAAGTGCGTGATTTGAGCTGATGAGCCCAACACCAGGTCCCATCCTCAAATTATGACCAATATTTATATGATTACTAGCTTGAATATAGCAACCCGAATTCATTCCTGGAGCGCTTCGATTTCCTACTTTAATATTTTTATGATAAAGCACTCTTGACGTAAAGTGTACCGGCCATGGCACCCTTCCATTGATTCGAAATATTTTTTGGGGGATAAAAAAGTATGATAGGTAAAATAGTGGTATCCCTTTGGCTTTTGGATAAAAAAGTCTTAACCATGAAATAAAATACCCGTATTTTTCTATAAATTTAGATATATTTTCAACGCTTTGATTCATTTGCTTTTTTATTTAAATCTGAGTCATCTATTTCAATTTGATATTTGAAAAATTCTTTAATCAAACTCGATATTATTCCGGTAGTAAAAAGTTCATCCATATCTATTTTAAGATAGTTTGGGTTCGATAAATATTTTTCTGTAAAATATCTATTTTTTAATTCTGCAACTTTCCTATATTTTTCCTTGATATTACTGTTTAAAAGATTCTCAAGTGGCCAAATGCCAATTTGCCAATAAATAATAAAATTATGTGCAATGAAACTTTTAAATTTAGCCCTGGAAAAATTAAAAAGAGACTCGGAAAAAGCTTTTGGTTCCCTAGTTATGTGAACAATACATACATCCTCTGATTTAATGTATTTCTTTGGAATAATCATGGAAGTTAGAGGGTCCGTACAAATAAAATGTTTTCCTTTAGAGTATCTTGAAGTAATAAGATTATACAATTTATATTTAACTTTTTCTGACTGTCCAAAATAAAAAAAGATATTTCCAACTATATTTGCGAATCTTGAAAAAGGCATTTGATGTTGTACACAAAATTCATCAGGAAGGTATTCTTTTAATATTTGCGCAATTCTAGTCGTTCCGCAACGCCCTGTTGATACAAATATCATTTTTTTCATAGCAGATATTTTACTGTGTTGGTTAATTTATCTTTTAAACATTGAGCAATATACTCAAATAAATTATCCGACCACCTTTCAGGATGAACTTGAAAAATCAACTTAGGATGGGGTTTATTATTGAAATAATCTAATAAATTTTGACCATTCTTAAAATCGACATTTATTTTTGAATTTACTTTGTCTCTTCTATTTGATTTTGTTGAATCCCAATTCCTTCCGGTATCGTTTATATAAGCAATATCTGTGTAATCAATATCTATATAAATCTCTCCTAGTAAATTGTACTTTCTTGTCAGCTTCTTATGATTCTCAGAAACTTTCCAGATATCTCTATTGTCATAAGGCTTGAGCGGTCTGCCATGCATTGAAATGGTTGAAATCGGCACAATTTTTCTTAACATAGCAAGATTTTGCTCAAAGTCTTCGATTGCTTTTTCCATATTGCCGTTTGCATCAGACAACGACTCATAATGGTAAGCAATTTCATGATCCATTTTTGATATTTTAAAAATTATATCCGGTTTGAATGTATTCGTTTTTGTCCTAAAGCAGTATGTTGCGTTTACTCCTACCGAATTTTCCAGTTCAGCCATTTTAAGAGCATTCAATGGCTTTCGATCAACATCATGGCGAAGCAAACAGAAAGATTCGGATTTTGGGTTTGATTTACAATATTCATCAAATCTGATTATTTGCGAATAAGCTTTTTTGATTGCTGATAGATATTGGTCATATGTTTTGAAAGTAAAATCTCTCATATCAAACCTTTTTTAATTATAACGCCGATTATTTCACTTCAAATTTTTATTGTATTCCATATCAAACCACATACCGAAAAAAAGCGTTTGCAATCCGCTGACAAGTGTAAA
>JAIOTL010000383.1 GCA_021106775.1 Planctomycetota bacterium
CAATCATCTGAATGTATCGATGCTGGAAATTTACGCGCCATGTGTTCGGCAATGCTCTCAAGCAGGAAAAGGAAATGCTCAATAATCTCATTTCGACGACATATGAATTCTTCGTTTCTATTCTCTTTTAAGCGTATGAAATCTAACCAATCAGGATCCTTCCTGCTGAAGTTCGAATTATTCGAGTTCTTGCTTACCTTTTTCCTTCTCATTGTCTTCTCCTTTATTGATATTGTTTAATTTCTTGCGTTGTTCAGATTGAATTTTCATTGCGTCTTCATGGTTTATGAAAGTCTGGGCAGGTGGACCAATTGAATTCATAATCTCCTGTTGGATTGCATGGTCGATGATGCTGATGAACTCATTGAGCATTTCGTCTGCATTGCTGGCTTTAATACTGGAAAGGTTTTCTAAAACAGCAATAACACCTGCGTTGAAAAGGTCTGAAATTTCGTAATTTTCAGGTAGTTTATGCGCCTGTTCTTTTGCAATATCAAAAATATCAGGATAAAGTTCTTCGATGATTTGATTTCTCAAAGCATCGGTATGCTCAATTTGAAATTTTGTGAAATGCTTGAATAATTCTAGTTTTTTCATATCAACATCATATAGTATGCATTAATTTTATCGCAAAACACTATAATGTGTACACCCATAATATAATACTAACATATTTTATGAGCAATATAAAAATTGAAATGTATTTTATAAATTCAAATTTTTTATTTCATAAAACATAATCAATAAAAAAAAGAGCAGATGAAAACATCTGCCCTTTTGAATTATTATTTCTGCGAATTATGGCAATCTTTCTTCATGTTCCAGAAGGTCGGTAATCTCTGCTTTGAGGACAACAATCAACGATCTGTTCTCAAGTGAGCGACCTTTACGTTTGAAAAGGTTGCCGAGAATCGGAATATCGCCGATAATCGGGGTTGACGCTTCGCGGTCAATATCGCGAATGCTCTTGAAACCGCCGACAACAACCAAACCACCGTCAGGGCACATAACCGTTGTTTCAAACGACTGAACAACAAGCTCAGGAAGCTGAATCGTTACAGGCGTAGAACCAGGACCACCAAGAGTTGTCGTGAATTCTGGAATTGGACGGTAGAGCGAAGCAACTGTCGGGCGAACCTCGATTGTGATGAATCTGTGGTCGTTGCTAACAGTTGGTTTCACATCAAGAACGAGACCATCAGAAATCGTGTCAACGACTGGGTCAGCAACAGCAGCGGAAACCGCAGTCTGAACTGAAAAGTCGCGAACATAAGCAACCTGGTTGATGACAACGAGATTTGCACGCTGAGTATTAAATGCTGAGAGCCTTGATGCAGTTAGAATCGATGCTTTACGTTTTTTCTGAAGTGCATGAATTACCATCTGCATCTGTTGGTCACTACCGCTGAAAATCGTGTATTGCATGCCCATACCACCGGTCGTTCTGAGAACATTACCCAGTGTTGTGTCAAAAACGTTTTCAACACGACCGCGAACATCACGACTCGTGCCTGATGTTCCATCATTGAAGAACATACCAGCGATTGCAGAGCCTGGAGGAACATTGTTTGCACCGTTATCGACTGTTCCACCTGCGCTATCAGGCTGATTTACTGTTACATCGTCCATCATAATCGTATTACCTGGTGACATACCACCAAGACCACGCCAATCAACGCCTAGGTCTGAGATTGACATGTCATCAATTGTAATGAATCTTGCTTCGATTGTGATAACAAGCCCGGAAACGTCGCGAATATTTTGAAGGAATTCGTCTATCTGGGCATGAACTTCGGGTGTATTTCTAACCAGCAGCTGACCTGCGAGTGTCAGAATCGAACCACCTTCATCCCATGAATCAACTTCAATTGTTTCTGAAATAAGGTCAGAAAGATCGTCAGTTTCAATATCTTCAACAACTGGTTCGTCCGGTTCCCAAATAGGACCTGAATCCGAGCCGGTATCGTTACCGCGAAGACGAATCCGCATACCTGTGAAATCCTTGACTCTAACAGTAAGGTCGCGGACATCATGGAATCTAATAACCATGTTTTCCTGCAGTATGCTTGCATCTTCTTCGGGTGAGATAATCCAGATAACACCGTTTTGCTCAGAACCAATAACCCATTTGAATGCATCTTCATCGGTAAGGCTGATAATATAGTTCAAGAAGTCTTTTACGGTAATATCAGTCTGAGATTTCGTCGTAAGTTGTGCATCTTCAGCAGATTCTCTAGCAGCGGGTGTAAAGAGAATGTTAATATCTGATTTTGTTATGATGTCTTCAATAATTTCGTTAAGTGTCAGTTCTTCGAATGCTGGAAGACTCATCGTTTTCGTGCTGATTGCGTTTTTAATCAAAAGAACTTCAGGTGATTCTTCAATATCTCTCATCATTTTGTCAGCTCGTGATTTGATTTTCTTCCATTCGTCACCGGTCGGGTATTCAACAATCTTCCCAGCTAACGGAACCTTGCTTTCAAACCATTCTATCCAGAGTCTTCTATACATTATCATTTTTCTATCGAGTGTATCTTCTTTCTGTGATTTGATTTTAAGTGTTTCAATATCATCAAGCATTTTTCTTGCTTCCGAGAATTTCGGATCAAGTGCCAGAAGCTCTTCACAGATAATTTCCGCAGACGAGAAACGTTTGAGCTGCATATTAAACAACGCATCAGTCCAAAGCGAATTGATGTCTTCCATTCTCTGCTTATTCGCGTTTTTGCGATTAAGTGTTTCCATTTCTTTTGCAAGCTGACGTTGTTCTTTCTGCTCTTGATACAGTGCTTTGCGCAATTCGTCTTCAGCCTGTTTCTTGTATGTTTGAACTTCTGCTTTAAAATTTTCTTCAAGGTCTTTTGCATAAGGTGCCCAGCGAATAACTTCGAGTGCTTTTTCGAAGCTTGCAATAGCTTCTTCGAATTGCTGTTCTTTCATCGCTGTTTTACCGTCTTCAAAATTCTTGCGAACTTCAACCCTTGCTTCGTCCACAAGCGAATTGTAGCTTTGCGAAACTCCCGAGGAAATTCCCTTTGTAGACTTACCCATAAGCGTATCAACCTGATGAGACAGGTTCAAAAGCTGGGTATAATAATCC
>JAIOTL010000438.1 GCA_021106775.1 Planctomycetota bacterium
TGGCAGACATCCGACAAGTATTGAATTTACTTCGCCTGAGGAAGATGCGAAAAGGCGCGATTTTACAATTAACGGCATGTTTTATGACCCTTTTGGGAAGAAAGTGATTGATTTTGTTGAAGGCAGGAAAGACCTTGAAAGCAGGGTTTTACGGGCAATTGGCGATGCTGACGCAAGGTTCAGCGAGGATTATTTGAGAATGATTCGTGCTGTCCGTTTTGCTGCTCGACTTGGTTTCAAAATCGAGGAAAAAACATGGAATTCGATTCGTTCGAACATGCATAACGCTGCTAATCTCGCGGTTGAGCGGGTGCGAGAAGAACTTTCAATATGCCTGCTTGAAAAAAATCCGGACAATGCACTTCAACTCATGCTGGATTCAGGAATGATGGAAGTTTTGCTGCCTGAAGTCGCCAAAATGAAGGGGATAAACCAGCCTGAGCAATTTCATCCTGAAGGAGATGTGTTTGAGCATACAAAACTCATGCTAAGGCAGATGGCGCAAGACACTGAGGGACTGCGACACGGTAAAATCATCAAGGGCGCGATTGAAACAACCGAAACACTTGTTTGGGCTGTGCTGTTGCACGATGTTGGTAAGCCTGAAACTATAACAATCGCGGACAGAATCCGCTTCGACAGGCACGCTTCAGTCGGTGCGGAAATCTCTGATAAAATCTGTGCAAGGCTGAAATTCTCAAACGAAATGCGCGAAAACATAGTAAATCTTGTGCAAAATCACATGAAATTCATTGAAATGAAGAAAATGAAACTCAGCACACTCAAGAAATTCCTGCAAAGGGATAATTTCAACGAACATCTCGCCCTGCACCGACTCGACTGTCTCGCGAGTCACGGTGATTTATCCAATATCGATTATATTAATGATAAGATTGCTGAGCTTAGTGCTGAAGAAATAAAACCTGCACCAATTCTGACAGGAACCGATATCATCGAACTTGGCGTAAAAAGAGGTCCATTAATTGGTGAAATATTAAGCGACCTTGAAATTCAACAGCTTGACGGTCTTATCAAATCACGCATTGAAGCGATTAATTTTGTCAAGGAAAGATATATTAACGATAAATAGTGCAGAAAAAACAACCATGACTTTCAAAGTTAATTCAAGTGCGTTTAAATGATAAAAATTCCGAGGATATTATGAAAAAGTGGATAATTATACTCGCTATTACAAATGCTGTTACGCTGATAGCTCTCAGCATTTCGCTTACTGTGATTGTGATGAAGGATTATCTCAAAGGATATGACAATGCGGAGAAATCCGATAGTCAGAAGATGGCGGATGAGGGGAATGAACTGAAAAATAATTATGAAAGTACCAAAAATCAGGAGAAACATAACGATTCGAAAACCAATAATTCCAATATCACAAATAATGACAAAGATAATACGGATAAAACATCTGAAAGTGTTGATGAAGAACCAAAAAAATTCATAACAAAGGAAATGTACGAAAATACTGATTTCCAGGACAGATGGCGCGTTGAAAATATTTATATCGTCTCAAATAATCCCGAAAATAGTCTTGCAACACTTGTAAATATGTTGAAGAATTCGCATATTGTAGAGGTCGGTACAAACCTCGAAAAGAACAAAGTATTAAGGATTACGCTGGATTCAGTTCTTTTTGAGGATTCTTATGGGAATCAATTCGAGCTTTGCGTCAATGAATCTCCGGAATGGGCGAATCAGGACAATACTGTAGAAAATGACAATAAAACACAGAATTATCAGGACCCGGATACCGGAAATATCACGCCAAATGCGACGGAATTAACGGATAAAACCAAAAAAACTAGAAAAACCGAGACCATTATCGGTGAAGATGGGAATGTTATCGTGGTTCCTGAGGGTGTGGACAAGGAAACGCTGTTGAAGCAGCTCAAATCGAAGCGGAATGCAAAAGCTGCTGAGAAAGCAAAAGCAGTTGCGTCAATTCCTTCCGAACTTCATTCGCTGACGCCACAGATTGCATACAAAATTAAACAAAACTATGTTGAGTACATAAATGCTGCGGTTCTTGAGAATTATTACGATGCTGAAAAGAAGCAATTTGCAGGAATTCTAATCGTCAAATTTATCGAAGATTCGATGTATAAAAAACTCGGATTTAAGCATAACGATATTGTAACGCATATCAACGACAACAAGGTTGAAACAACTTTCGACCTCGATAATGTTATTAAAACGGTTGATTTTACGAAGGGTGCACAGATTCAGATTCTGCGCGATGATAAGCCGATGAAGCTGATTTACGACTTCTCAATGGAAGATTTGCTTGATTTAGAACAAAAAATGCTGGAAGCAATGAATGAAAACATGCCTAACGATGATAAAAGTACCGATAAATAGAATTTTTCACGATTAATTTAGTTTTTTATGGGAATTACATTGATTGCTTTCACAATAAGCTCAACCGTGTCGCCGATCTCAAGATTCAATGCATCCGCAGAATCACATGTAATCACAGAGGACATTTTATTTCCGCCAGCAATATCATAATCAACCTGGCACATAACTCCGCCTTTTTTGATACCGGTAACTTTTGCTTCAAAACGGTTTCGAGTTCCATACTGCATAAAAACCTCCAGTTTCAACGATTTTACTTTTTTATCTTATTGAGAACCCTGATTTCTTCAATACGTGTTTCAGGATATTGCCCGTTTTTGTCCTTCTCAAGATATTTTACCATGTCCCAGATATTATTCAGTACGACGCTCACGCCGACAAGTGCTTCCATCTCAACGCCAGTCTGCGCAATTGTCTTTACCGTAACCGAAGCCTCAATGTTACCGCTGTTGATTGTGTAATCGACTGTTATTGTATTCAATAGCAATTGATGGCACATTGGTATTATTAAATGCGTTTGTTTTACGGCGTTTAGACAAGCAACCTCAGCGACTTTGAGCACATCGCCCTTTTTTATCGCACCCTTACGAATTTTGTTTATAGTATCTTTCTTGAGAATTATCCTGCCAACTGCCGTCGCTTCACGGTAAACTGGCATTTTGTCCGAAATATCAATCATTCCGCCCATTATGCAAAGTTCTCCTTTTTACTGCCTCGATAATCGATTCACAACCCGTAAATTCAACAAGATTTTCGTTATGCATCAAACAGGGCTTGATTTTCCCGTCTGAGCTAACACGCAATTTACCACATTTTGCACAGAAATCATTGTGTGACGGGCTGACAATTTCAACCTGCGCACCCTCAACATTATACAATCTGCGACCCTGAAGCTTGCGAGTTTCTGTATACGATGCAAGTTTTTTGATTTTTTCTTCAATTTTGGACAGCGGATAAAAGAATTTGTCGAATACGCCGTTGCCAGTCGGAATCAGCTCAATCAATTGAAGCACAAGCCCGTGTTCGCGAACAAACTCAAGCATTTTGTCAATTTCATCGACATTTACGTCTTTCATCACCACCATGTTGAGCTTGATGAGTGCAAAGCCAGCATTTGCCGCAGCGATAAGACCTTTTTCAATGTCAACTAAGCGTTTTGGTGTAATATTTGAAGTGAATGAGTCGCAGCCGATATTGATACGATTCAATCCTGCCTTTTTTAAGGGCAGTGCAAGTTCTACGAGTCTGAATCCGTTTGTTGTGATGCTTACATCGTTTATACCAGGAATATTTGCGATGTTCGTTACGATTTCGACAATGTCATCGCGAACCATCGGCTCACCACCGGTTATCTTAACATTGCTCACGCCAAAGCCAGCAAAACAGCGCACTATCTCGGTTATGCTTTCGCAGCTCATCTCATCGCCGGGATTTTCCTCGCCCTCGCTGTGACAGTAAAAGCAATTCAGATTACAACGTTGAGTAAGAGAAATCCGCAGATGTGTGATTTCCCTGTTGAAATTGTCAACGAGTTTACTCGATTGCTTCTGCCCCGGTGTTTTGTCCACGAAATGCTCCTGCAATTATGCGTTTTTGAAGTTTGGCTTACGTTTTTCTATGAATGCGGTTGTGCCTTCGGTTTTATCTTCCGTGCTGCAAACAAGTCCGAACAATTTTGCCTCAATTGCTAATCCTTGCTCAAGAGTCATCTCCAAGCCCCTGCTAACAGAATCAAGTGCCAGACGAATCGCAACTGGTCCCTGCTTCATAATACTTTTAGCCAGAGTTTTCGCGGTTTCAAGCAAATCTGCCTGTTCAACGACCGAATTGACAAGCCCGATTCTGTGTGCTTCCTCAGCATTAATAATCTGCGCTGAAAGAATCATTTCAAGTGCTTTACCCTTGCCAACAAGCCTTGCAAGCCTCTGAGTTCCGCCATAACCCGGAATCACACCCAAACTCACTTCAGGAAGCCCAATTTTGGCATTTCTTGACGCAATCCGCATGTGACAGGCAAGTGCAACCTCGCATCCGCCGCCAAGTGCAAAACCATTAACCGCTGCGATAACCGGTTTCTGAAGCTTCTCAATTGCGTTCAATGCACATTGTCCATTGTGAGCGAAATTCGCACCAGAAATTCCTTCAAGCACTTTTATTTCCTCGATGTCAGCACCAGCGCAGAAAGATTTTTCACCCTCGCCTGTCAAAATTACCGCTTGCACTTCAGCATCCTCGCGCAATGCCATAAAAGCCTGTCTGATTTCGCTGACGGTTTCGATGTTTAATGCGTTCAAAACCTTTGGACGGTTGATTGTTACTACCGCAATTCCATCAGCTTTCTCAATTTTGATATTGATGAATTCCATAATCTCCTCCAGAATATTCAATTATTTGTAATATACTTATATAGCATCAGCTATTGATGAATAAACAACATTTTGCTATTGGGAGTTAGATTGTTGAGAGATTAATTGGATAATTATTGTAAAAATATTTTATTGCATGATTCCGATGGAAATTTCTTTTGTTCAGAAAAGTAAAATTGTTAATATTCGCTATCATAAACTCAGGAAAGGGGATTTAGATGAAAAAAATCATGGTAAATGGTGCTGTAGGACAGATTGGCTCAGAACTCGTTTTCAGGTTAAGGGAGAGATATGGTGCAGAAAATGTCATCGCTTTCGGCAGGAAAACCGAGCCTTCAAAAAAACTACTTGAATCCGGTCCTTTCGATAGAGTTGACGTTGCTGATACCGAAAAATTCGCAGAAAAAATCGATTATTACAACATCGGTCAGGTTTACCACATGGCAGCAATTCTTTCGGGCGGTGGGGAGCAAAATCCGCAGCTTGCATTTAGAGTTAATCTGCTTGGAGTTTACAACCTGCTTGAAATCGCCAGAGCAAAGAACCTTGAAAAAATCAACATCCCAAGCTCAATTGCGGTTTTCGGTCCTGAAACACCCAAGGACAATACACCGAATGAAACCGTGCTTCGTCCGACCTCGATGTATGGCGTAACAAAGGTTTCCTGCGAGCTTTTGTGCAATTATTATTTCCAGAAATACGGCATCGATGTGCGTGGCTTGCGTTTACCCGGTATTTTGTCAGATGAAACTCTTCCTGGTGGCGGAACAACGGATTATGCGGTCGAAATCTTCTACGAGGCAATAAAAACAGGAAAATACGAATGCTTCCTCTCCGAAGGTCAAACGCTGCCGATGATGTACATGCCCGATGCTTTACGCTCAATGATTGACCTTATGGACGCACCTATTGAGAAAATGCGGTATCATGCTGATTATAACATTGCTGCTTGCAGTTTTTCACCCAAGGAACTCGAAAACGAACTCAGAAAGCATGTTCCAAACCTCGAAGTTACTTACAAACCCGATTTCCGTGAAGAAATTGCTAGTAGTTGGCCGAATTCAATTGATGATTCTGCAGCACGTGAGGATTGGGGCTGGAATCATGAGTACGGTCTCGAAAAGATGACAGCGGTTATGTACAATAATCTCAAGAAAAGACTCGCACCAGAAAGCTAAAAAAATAACGATATTGCATGCCCGTTACTTATGTGACGGGTTTTTTTTTGAAATTTGCTTGGTTTTCTCGCGGGTTGGCATGGGTTTAGTCTCTTCTGAGTTGAGATATTTATCCAATTTTGCTTCGAGAAGCTTGTATGCTCTATGAATTCTCATGCGTACAGTTGCCAGAGTTTTCCCGGTTGTCAGTGCGATATCCTTGTAACTCATATCCTGAAACCTGGCGAGAATGAACGGTGCCCTATATTCTTCAGGAATTTCTGCGAGTGATTTCTCAATAATCTGCTTCAATTCATCACTTAACAAATCTTCTGCAGGACTTGATACATTCGCAAGAGGTTCAATACTCGGAAAATTCTCCGATGCTGATAAATCGAGCGAAATCTTTCTTTTCTCCTTCTTTAACTTTCGAAGCATGTCAAGCGCGGAATTCACTGCAATCGAATAAAGCCAAGTCTTAAATGTTGAATCACCCTTAAAGGTCCGACGCTTCTCATAAACCTTCAGAAAAACCTGTTGAAATAAATCCTCAGATTTCCCAAAATCATTCGTGTATCTGTATAAGAAATTTATTAACGGCTTGTTATAACGGTTAAACAGAACTTCAAATGCATCGAAATCGCCTTTCTGAATCAATTGCATCAATTCTTCATCATTCATATCAACAAAACTGGACATAGCATCCTCTTCCATGGCAAATCTGCGATGTTTAACAGCATTTGAACCTTAGATTATATTAAATTATACGATTACATTCCCGAAAAATTAGAATTATAAAGTGATTTGAACTTATAATTTATATTTTGCTGCTGGAATTCAATGCGATTTCTCGAAGTTTTTCAAAATCTTCTGACGCGCGAACAACAGTGCTGCCGGATAAATCAAGAATATGTGAATGAAGCTCAGGCAATATTGGTGAAACCGCAAGAACTTTATTAAAAGTCATATTCAAAACCACTATACACATTGTTTTAGGCGTTCTTAGATAAAGGAAATACAAGACATTGTCTTCCGATTGTGTGTTAAGAGACTCGTTGAAATCCTTGTAGAGATTAAGGAAAAGCATGCAGCTTTCAATTTCCAGTTTTTTAACTTTTTCCGTGAACTTTTCATTTTTGTCCTGCCATTTGCGAATAAATTCCTGTTTGTCATTGACTACAACCAGAGCGATTTCACCGGGTAATAACGGGCCTTCTTCAAGGTATTTTGAATCCATGAGTATTGGTTCGGTAAGCACGTCCATGAGTTCAGAATCATAGCCAAGCATTGCTTGAAACCTGAAATCTTCAAGGCTTGCTTGAATCACGATTTCCCAGAGTTCTTCTTGAATGTCAGGCATGAATCCTGTTACTTTTTTCTTCTTTACGAACGACTTTTGCATTCTGCGTTGAAAGATAAATGATGCAACCAAAATACCCATCATGAAGGCGAATATGATGACTGCCATGAGGATTCCAGCATTTTTAATTGTTTCCCACATGATTGCCCATTTATAAGGTTAAAGTTTGAGTATCATAGCATAAAAGAAGGATGCTCGGTAAAGAAAACTGTAATTTTGTTGCAGCATTTTCTCCGAGTTAATCGATGGACAATTGTATTGGCGTTAATGAGATAGACCTTAATTAACGATAAAATTGGCAATAACACGATATTTACGCCTGAAAACAATTGAATTTTTAACGCTGATTTATATATTGGTGAGTGCCGAGGTAGCTCAGCTGGTGAGAGCACCTGACTGTGGATCAGGAGGTCGTGCGTTCAAATCGCATCCTCGGTGCCAGAAAAAACAACAGCTCAAGGATTTTCACTCTTGAGCTTTTTTCATGTGTTCACTATAATGTTCACTATGATATAAGTTTATTCAATAAGTTTTGTCGATTCAAATACCGTTTAAGTTTAATATTGCATCCAAAGTTAAATAATGTTAAATAAAGCTGAACGATGACAACTCATCACAAATTGACCGATATTGAACAATATTTGCAATTGTTCTCACAAACAGTGAGGACAAAGTGAATAAAATCAGTAAAATTGAATTGAACGAATTAACAACGGATTTAATGCTTTTCTCGCATTCACCGATTCTGAGTGTGAAACATGCAGCGGAATATCTGCATTTGAGTTATCATACAATTCTCAGATACATCAAAAAGGGCAAGATTCCAGCATCAAAGTTTAATGATTCCGGCAAAAGTTCATATATGATACTTGCGCGCGACCTAGCAAAATGGATTCTCTCCGAGAGAATTATTAATTGATTTATGTTTCAGATACTTTAGAATTGTTTTTAGTACACCTTTTATACAAAGGAACATATTCTGGAAATATATCTTCAAAAGACTTGAAAACTTCTGCATTATAATAAGGTGTTACTTTGTAATGTGGCTTTAGGTAGGTTAGAATAAAGTCTTTATCATTCTCAGTTAATACTAATTTTATAAAGTCTTCATCTATTACTTTAGATTTGCATAGTACGTAAATATCGTAAAAAATGTTATACACGTAATTAAGAGAGTCGAGTAAATCTCGAAACAAAAACATCCTTTCAGTTCCATATATATTTTCTGGATCATTTTTATCGAATTTTGGACCAAATGAAATTAAAGGATTGTTAAGAAGTAGGTTAAAGTAGCCTTTGCATGCCTTCTCATAGTTTTGCTTATTATAATTGAAAAATATTATTATATTTCCAGCTATATCACTTTTCTTAGAGTGTAGTCTTGTAGATATATCTGAAGTTATATTTGCTAAATCACGTTTTCTGCGAGCTTGTTCCGCTTCTTTTACTTCTTTTTTTTGGAGATAAAGGGCGTACATTGCAATTAAGAATGCTAAGCCGTTGAACATTCCAAATGCATCACCCCAGGTTCCCCATTTAGAAATGTCAGATTGATTAAATGATGGAAGATTAAGCATATATAATACAAAAACAACACCTAAACCAAATATAAAAACGAGTAGAAGATTATTCCTCAACAATTTCAAACATTGAAAAATTAACTTCAAGAAACCAAGTAAAACGTTTTTACAGAATAGTCTAAAAAATCTATTAACTATTTTCCATGCAAGCTGTAATTTTTCTTTAATCCATTTCATGATTACCTCGGATTTGTTTATTCGGCTTTGGTTTCTTCATCTTTGGGTTCTTCTGTCGGATAGTCGGGCTTTTCTTCATATTTTGGTTTAGTATATGTTTTTACTGGAAGCTGGGCTTTCATCAAGGTATTTGCATCGAAGTAATCAAGATGTCCACAGGTTAAACACTTTCGTTCAAAAACATTTTCACCCAAAAATATTATCTGCTTATAATTAAAAAGTTTTTGCTCGTTGTTGCTACATGTACTACAAAAGTCTTCGCTTGTCAGCAAAATTAAGTTTCGAAAGCATTTATTAAATTCATCAGTAGAAAGCATTTTCACATTTTCAGTTTTTTTAGGATCTTTGAAAACCTTAAATTCTGGGGAATTAAAGCCATTGGATGTTAAAACAAGAATAATTGCGATGACTGAGAGTATAAAAGCAATGAATCCAAAAAATGTTGCATGAATGTCAATCCCAACAAGCTTAAACAGGGAGCTGAAAATCTTAACAAGTGAAAACTCACGTTTAAGTATGTCTAAACTCATGTTATCTCCTAAGATTTCTTAAGGTGTTCGATGATTTGAATCAACATTTATAATTCAGTTGAGTCAGCATTATATTTTACAAGGATATTGTAAAAGTCATCAAGGAGATTTTGTTTGTCAGGTGGTAATTTGTGGATTTTTTCTTCGGAAACTGCTTCAGCGAGGAACGGTTCATCGTCAAAGGGCTTGCTTTTGCCTGTTATCAACCATTTCAGATTACGAGACAGTAAAGATTTTTCCCTACAGTACTTGGCGTTGAAATATATTAACGATAAATTACATTCCTTCGCTAAGGAAACCGACATTGCGTCGTAATTGCTACCCAGTTTAGGCTCAGTTCAGTGAATAAACAGACTTTAATCGAAGCATTCCGTGAAAGTGCTGATATCGAAAACATCGTGAATGTCGCTATGGGTTTAATGTGAAGAAAAGATGATGAAAATGTAGTTGAGGTTGGAGTACTCATGAATCGTGAAGGATATCGCGATAAATGGGTCAATCTTATTTTCGATAACAGAAACTCCAATTTCGCGACATGAGATATGACGAAATTATCGAAAAAAACAAAACAACCCATGAATCACCAACTTCTCAGGAAAAAAAACTTCAGTTTTTGGACAAATACGCTTGTTCAGGAATTGTGATTATCTGGGGCGGATGCAACGAGAACACGAAAGCAGATTCAGGGGATATTCGATACATTGAAAAAGGCAGGTTTTATCAAGGATTTCAGTTGCGATCATCACCGCAATACTGATAAACACTACAAAGGAGATAAATGGCAAGTAAAA
>JAIOTL010000450.1 GCA_021106775.1 Planctomycetota bacterium
TCAATTGCGGTTTTGAAATTTCCTGTGTATCAACATTACCCCGCGCATGATGACTGACAAGGATCAGGGTGTGGATTCCACTTGTCAAACCTTTAACAGTAAAGTCACCCTTCTTGCTGTCAATATTGCCTGCACTGCCGAGTATCCTGTCATCCTTGCGAACAACTTTTATGAAGAAATGTGATGGGATTTTACCATTTGTGAACTTTATATTTCCGCTAAGCTCATATGTTTGGTCGAGTATAACATTATGCTCTAAATCGGAATTCAGGCTGACAATCTTCTTATTCACAGGGACATTACCGTGATAAACGATTATCGTGTAATCTCCGCTCTTAATTCCTGATATGCTGTATTCACCATTCTCATTCGTTGGCATCGACCCGACTCTCTTGCTGGAATCCATTATATCATCGTTAATCTTGCCATTTTCGCTTCCTTCGGGACTTTTTGCACTCCTTTTGGGTGTTTTCAGGATAACAACAGTTGCCCGTTTGATTGGTTTATTGTCAAAATCCTTAATAACTCCGAAAACTCTAAGACCATTTGTAAGGTGAATCTCGATTTCTCCAGGTACATTTACTTCCAGGTCTTTGGCTTGAATATATTTTGTTCCTGTAACTTCCAGCATAAACTTGCCCTTGTTAAGTCCGCGAAGCTCGAATCTGCCGTCTTGGTCTGTTTGTACAATTGGATACCGCTCATACTCACCTCTTGGTGGAGCAATCAGTTTTATTGAGACTCTTCCTTGAACGGGTTTGCCATCAGGGTCAAAAACAATCCCTTTCAGCGTTTCACCTTCGTCAAGTATGAATTCCTGGTCGATTAATGAGCTTGTCAACCTGATTTCCTTATCAATACCTTTATAATTCCTTGCTTCCACGATAAGGTTGTAGGTTTTTTTACCAAGTCCCTGAAAATAGAATTTACCTTCTGCATTAAGTCTAACTTGTTTGATTTGAATACCGTCGGCAAGTATTCTAATTGCAGCAGTCGTGATTATCTGTCCATTTTTGTCCTTGACTGTACCACTGATAGCGAAACCGCTGGTAATGCTCAGGTTTTTGGTTACTTCTTTAACTTTTTCCGGGATTTCAATGGGTACATAAATTTCAACCAATTCATTATGTCTGATGTTGATAAAATAAGGACCTGGATACACACCCGTTATCTCAACAACGCCAAATTTCGAACCTTCAACAACCTGCGACATTCCAGTGTATGAAAGCTCTGCTTTTGACCATAAAAATGGAAACTTCTCTGAAATATTAAGTTGAGGTAATGGTGATTTATCGATATTCCGTCTTAAATCAACCCTTAAATTCTCAGGAATCGGTCCATCTGACATAAGTTTGATTTTAAGGGTAACACCTTTAATCATCGCAACTTCAACAGTATTTTCACCCTCAACAAGCGTTAAAAATTCCTGATGATTAAAATAATACTGCTTTGAATAAACCTGAAGTCGATGTGTGCCTGCCCGTAAATTCGGAATGAGAAATTTACCTTTATTATCGGTTGTCTGATTTTTACCGACATAACCGAGGTTTTGTTTTGTTGGATACGCATTTAGGTTTATCCTGGCATACTCGATTGGTTCACCTTTTTCGTTTTTGATATATCCTTGGAGATAAGTCCCAGGCTCAAGTTTTATTTCGAGGTTAAGCACTTCACCTTCATTAATTTTTACTTCTTGCTTTTTAACGCCATAATTCTGATGCGCAACAGACACCAGATATTTACCAGCACGGGCGAGATGGAAATTAAAATTTCCATTTTCATCCGAAACTGTGTTTCTAATAACCTTATAGCCTGAACTGCCTGTTTCCTGTAAGGATATTCTCGCATGGGCTATACCGAAATCGGGTTTATCCAATAAAGTTATTCTTCCTTTCAACATTGTGTCGCTGAAAAGTGTAAATGTTTCCTCAATTTCCTGGTTTCTATCGATTTTGAATGATGCAACTTGGAGTTCATTGTAATTTTTTGCACTTATTAAAACATCGTATTTACCAGCAGGAAGATACATCCCGAACCTGCGATTACCGATATGATATGTGTATCTGAAGATTTTGAAGTTGTTTCCTTCAAATCCCTTGAGCAGCAGATTGGCGTTACCTGCGACTTTTTTACCTTTAGCATTGAAAATCGAAATCATAAAATCGTTAATTGGAAAACCATTGGTGTCTAAAATTCTGCCGATTAGTGTACCCCAGCGTTCCAATCTAAAGTCGTGATTGTTTCCGTCATAAGAAAAGAACTGCTTCTGCTCGTAGTAGAATTGTTTTTTGACGAAAATCATGTAATAACCGGCGAAATACGGAAACTCGAATTTACCCATACTGTCGGTGCGTGTTTTGTATGCGGGTTTGATGCTGGCAAGGTCGAGTGTAGCAGCATCGATTTTTTGTGCTGGCTTCGGCACTTCTTCGCCATCATATGCTTTTGCGGAAATCGGCATCGCTTTATTGTCGTAAACCGCTAACGGCGTGATACCAACCTCAACATATTCGATTCCTTCACCTTTAGCATCAGTAATTGTACCTGAAATCGTATGTTTTAAGGCTACTTCATACTTCTTTGCTGGCGTCCATTGCTCATAAAGTGCCCAGATTATTGTGTCATCCAAATGAATCTTCTTTTTCGGGTTGCGATACGGTTTATCATCTTTGCTCACAGGCTTATTAATTTCGTCATCGTCGTCGTCGTCATCAAAAGTATTCTGATTTGTCTTAATTTCGCTTGTATCAACAGAATCAGCACTCATAATGAGAAAAATGATTGACCCTGCGATTCCAACCAGAATTATTAAACCGACAATAAAAATATAATCCGCTGATTGCAGCTTTTTCATTCCAAACTCCCAATATTGTTTTCTTTTATAACGTATGACTGACTGATAAATAAGTCATTTTAGCTGTAAAAGTATAATTTTTAATGATTTTGAACCCAAATAAATAAGCGTTTGTTATACTAGACAGTGTTTGAAAAATAGTTATGATTGAATTTTATCAGATTTGCGTGAGATTCGTAATTTCTAATTGAAGAACGCCGCAGGTGAAGCCAAAGCTTCATTGAGGACGTTTTGAGTGAGGAAATTTTGAA
>JAIOTL010000182.1 GCA_021106775.1 Planctomycetota bacterium
CAGTTTTATCAGAGTTATTCGCGGTGAGATGGCAAGCGATGGTTCGATTTACAACTGTTCCGCTGAAAAAGTTGAAAAAGTAACTGGATACCTGCATATTAACGGCAAAGAAACGAAAAGAATTGATAAAGCAGTCGCTGGCGATATTGTGGTTATCTCAAAAATGGATTCACTAACTACTTGCACGACCATAACAGGCACAGCTCATTGTATGTTCGAAGAATTTCCTTTCCCACTGCCAACCGCTTCATTTGCCGTCCACCCGAAAACCCAGAAAGACGTTGATAAAGTCGGTGAAGCAATTGGGCGAATTCGCGCGGAAGACCCAACTTTCGTTGACAGGATTGACCCAGTTACAAAAGAGCGGGTTATTGTTGGACTTACAGACTTGCACCTGCATATCATGCTTGACCGTATGAAAAAACGCTCAAAAGTCGAGGTCGAGACAAGTTTACCTGTGATTCCGTATAAAGAAACGATTACAGGCAAGGCTGCGGACAGTTATCGCCATAAAAAGCAGTCGGGTGGTGCAGGTGAATTCGGCGAAGTACACATTGAAGTCAGCCCTAGTGAGCGTGGTGCCGGTTTTGAGTTTGAGAACGCAATTTTCGGTGGTTCAATTGATAGAGTTTTCATTCCGTCAGTTGAAAAAGGCTTGAAAGAACAGATGACAAAAGGTGTTATCGCAGGTTTTCCGGTTGTTGACGTTCATGCAAGACTTTATGACGGTAAGACGCATCCTGTTGACAGTAAGGACAGGGCGTTTCAGGTTGCTGCTCGCGAATGCTTGAAGAAGATTTTCCCGCTTGCAAGACCCAAACTACTCGAGCCTTACATTGAAATGGAAGTACACATTCCTACTGAAAAAGTCGGTGACATTCTTGCTGACATTTCTGGTGCTCGCAGAGGACGCGTAAATGATCAGGTTACAGATGGTGATTTCGCAACGATTATGGCAATTGCGCCACTTGCTGAGATTCAGACCTACAGCCAGAGTCTTCAGTCAATGACAGGAGGTGAAGGAACATTTACGATGAAATTCAGCAATTATGAAATCGTGCCTGAAAACATTGCCCAGCAGATAATTGCGAGATATTCCAAGAAAGTTGAAGAAAAATAACAATGATATCGTTTTTTATCGCAACTTCTTTGGAATATTGAGGTGTTTATTGTGTCTTACAGCAAAGTGTAAGAATTGAAAATGATAATCTTACAGAAAATTTTGTAATAAAACGCATCAAGGATGCAATCGATATGGATAAAGAATTATTACAGTTTATGACTGCAATTGCTTTGCGGAGAATCGCTCAGCTCAAGTATCGCAGTATATTCAACGCACCTGATATAAAGTCTAAAGATATTACCAGTATTTATGAAATATCCGGAGAATTATGCAAGGATTTCAAGGATGTTTTCCTGCAGGAAGCAAGTGAGCTTGCGCAAACCAGCGCGGATGACAAGAATCTGTCACCTGTGAAAATTGCTTTGATGCTTGCCGAAGCGATTCCACTTAACGTAGGTTACAGCGACATAAAGGACAATTATCCTGACAAAGCGGAGATTACCAGCAAAGTTCTGAGCATAAAAGCAGGTCATCCTGCAGAAAAATTTGAGCATTATTTTGCATTTGGCAGTGGAAAATCGGATGCAAATTCATTTATGCCTGTTGAAGAACGCATGCTGACAAAGCCTCTCGAGTCGGATATGAGTGATTTGTACGAGATTGTTTTTAACGATGCAAAAGCGTTGATTAATCAGCTTAACCTTCCTAATTTCAATCAAACAATAAACCAGCTCATCGAAATGCTCATGCCTTTGCCGATTCAGTTGGCTGACGAATCTTTAATCTCAATGGGTAGTTATTTGCGTGTGGTGCTGATTATCGGTTGCTCGATTTACAGCGAGATAAAAGCGCATGGACCTGGAGTTATGCAGTCTGATGACAATAATTTATGGGCGATAACCAAAATTGAAATTGAAAAACTTGGAATTAACGGAAATCTGAAGGGCAGTTTCATAGACAATTCTAAAGAATTCAAGGTTTTGAGAAAAGAATTGTTCGACGCACTGAAATCAGACGCTCTGATGATTGAGAACCACGAGATTAAATCAACTTTACCGAATCATATTTACCTGCTTCACAACAAATCTCTTGTCGAAGAATTATCGCGGAAAATAAAACCTGCAATTACACATTGGCATGCTCAGAATCGCGCTGTCGTAGGCGTTGCAAGCATTGAATTGAATAAAAATGAATTATCTGATAATGAAAAATTCGAGATATGCCTGAAAAAGGTCAATTCCCATGCACATCAGGAAATTGTGCGGAAAATCGCGCTTAATTCAGCATCTCAGCCTGTGAAAGGCAAATCCAAAGCAGAAAATCCAAAGAAAACGAGTAAAATTAACGCACCTGAACTTGTACAGAAATCAACATCTGATGTCCGAAATCCTGTGCTGGGAATGCTTCTAATCAAGCAAGAATCACAGCCTGAGTTAATTCTTAACAGCGATGCCGGGTTGCCTTTGATTCTATTTGCAAACGACAGATTCAATCATTTCTGGGAAAAAATTGTTCCAGAAATCGTCGTTAAATACCGATTTTTATCGAGCATGATTCATCTCGAAAAAGGTGAAATCGTGATAAAGAATAAAATGCCCCGGCTTTTGAGTTTCACAAGGGAATTTTTCAGTCTGTATCATGAATTCGGGATGCCGGTCAGCATCAGCGCAAGTATCACAATGAATCTTGAAGGCGACGATGACGGCAACCTGTCAATGGCATTGCAAGGTTTCGGAAATGCAAAAAATTTAATACGCCCGAAAATCAGGTCTGAGATTCAGAATATCAATCCATTTAGTGGATTTAAGGGTAGTGCTCTTGCACTCGGTTTGCTTGAGCAGAAGTCGAAAAGCACAATTCCAAGCGAAGACCTGAAAATATTCTTCGAAATGATGCGCCAAATAGCGTCGCTTGCAGGTTACAGAGTCAGCAGCGATGATATTGTTCCGCTTTCGAGTCAGATTAAACCCGAAATTTTCAATATTTTGCATTCAATCACAAACAAAATAAAGAGTGATAAAGATTTCAACTGGCAGTCAGTTTTGTATTATATGCTAACAGAAAAATTTAGCGATGAGGCTGACTCGAATGTCAAGAATCTCACAGAGCAGGCAATAAATAACCTTTTGCTTACCTTAAGATATAATCGTTGGCAGAACATTCAGAGATTGATGTCGAGACCAGCACATATTTACATGAATATTTTGGCAAAGTGGTTGAAAGTATTAGAATTAACTTAACGAAACAAGGAGCATATATGTTTGCGGAAGAAATAAACGAAGAAAAGCAGGAAAAAAAGGATGTATCAGCTGAGCAGATAAAGGAAACACCAGAGAAAGTTGATGAATCCAAATCTGAGGATGCTGCTGAACCTGCAATAGAAAGAAACGACGTGATTAAGGACGAAAAGACCGTTGAAACTTCGGATAAATCAGATATTACCCCTGAAAAAAAAGTAAAAGCAGATAAAGATGCTGAAAAAGATGCATCAGTTGAAAAAATTGTAAAGGAAGTAAAAAAAGATTTACCTGAGGATGCTGAGATACCATCTGAACAATCAGATGCTGATGCTGCTAAGTCTCAGGAAGTTTCTTCAAAATCAGGTGCTGGGCAAACAAAAAAGGAAATTAAAATTGATGAACCCCGCAAAAGCAGAACGGAATCAGGCAGGTTCGAGAAAAGAAGAACCGAGCGTAAAAGAATCGACCGTCGTGGATTGCGTCAGGGTATCAGGCGTGAGGAATATCGCAACAAAAGCTACGACGCGCTTCCTGCAAGAGACCAGAACATAAAAGAGATATTAAACACCGGAAATCCTGATGTTATCAACAGAACCGCAGAAGATTATGCCAAAACATGGGGTGATAGACCACCCTGGGTTAAAAACCGTTTTTCATCATTCCAAATTCGCCCGATTTTCTCCAAAATTCAGAGAATCAGGAAGCAGGAATTCGCAAACGAGAATGTTGCTGAGCTAAAACTTCTGAAACCCTTGATTGCATACATTGCACGCAGGTATCAC
>JAIOTL010000228.1 GCA_021106775.1 Planctomycetota bacterium
TGTTGTTCCTTTAGCATCTCGGCAGAATTGCCACTTGAGATGTGCTGGGAATCCTGCACCACCGCGCCCTCGCAATCCGGATATCTTTATCTCCTCGATAACATCTTCTGGTTTACCAGTAAGTGCTTTTTGAAGCCCATCGAATCCGCCATTGGCAGCATAATGAAAAATATTTTCCGGGTCAATCAAACCGCAATTGCGTAAAACAATGCGCACTTGATTCTTGAGCATCGGCATGTCCCAGAACGATTTTATTCCGTCAATGTCTTCTTCAGAAGAACCAAGATGACCAATTGGCTTGAGTTTAGGCGAATATTTCAAAATATATTGGTCGAAAATTTTATCGACTTTGTCCGCATCGACATTATTGAAGCAAAACCTTGGTTTTCCAGGCAGTTTAACATCTAAAAGAGGTTCTAGGTAACAAGGTCCGATGCAGCCGACTTTAACGACCTGAATATTTAGTTTTTTCGAATCTATCAGCTCCTGAACATGGGTAAGTACTTTATCTGCACCGGCAGCAATTCCGCACGTTCCCATGCCGATAAAAACAATCGGTTCAGTGTTTTCAGTAAATTCCTGCCATTGTTCAGTTGCTGATTGCTTTAAAGTTGTAAGATTATTCATAATTTTCCAACACTTCCCTTAGTTTGATTACTGACATTCTACTGTAAATCTCGTCATCAATTTTAAGAACCGGTGCTAGTGCGCAACATCCGAGACATGCGACACGTTCAAGATCGAAGCGTCTATCTTCGGTTGTTTCACCTGTTACGATGCCCAATTCTGATTCAAGTGCTTTCAGAATAAAATCACCACCGCGAACGTGGCAGGCGGTACCAAGACAGATTTTTATCGAATGTCTTCCTGGTGGGTTGAACCTGAATTGCGAGTAAAACGATGCAACGCCGAAGATATGACTTTTTGAAACTTTCATCTGCTTTGAGATTTTGCGCACAGAATCGGGCGAGATAAATCCCTCTTCAATTTGTGCTTGCTGAAGCAATGGAATCAGCTTCCCTCGGTCATCAGTTTTCAGCGGAGCTTTATGCAAACTTGTTGATTCTTTCATTTGCTGCATCCTTTTTATTGTTTTTTCTTTCTATTTATGAATCTTTTTTTTATTTCATTAATGTTTTCATGTGCAAAAAAGATACACTCTTCAAGAACTGAGAATCCGTTGACAACGTCCTCAGCAAAGCTCAAGCATGTGGGTGCACCACAAATTCCACAATCGATACTGGGCAATTGTTTATAAATTTCGTCTTTTTCCTTTTTCTTTTTGATTGCCTCGATAATATTACCAGATTTGTCGAGTTTACGTGGCATTACCTTACCTTCGTAGTTGAACATACCTTGTTTGAACATCTTGATGTATTCTTTTTGTTTGCTTTCAGGAAGGATTGGTAAATCTTCAATAAGATTTAATGCTGTTGCACGGGCGATGTATAGGTTTTCTACGGTGAGTGTACCTCCGATGCATCCGTCACGACATGCCAAAAAATGCAGATATTTCACATTACGGAGTTTGCCTTTTTCGAGGTCGTCAAAAATTCTGATTACATTGTCAAGTCCTGATGCAGTAAGCCAACCTGCTCTGTCTTTGGCATTTTTATCACCACCGAGAACTGACCAATACATCGATTGTTTTGTGATTGGACCAAGCATTCGTCGAGTTTTAGAGATTTTTTCTGATTTAGTTTTAAAATCTTCTTCTTTTTTAAGTCTGACAATTTGTGCATAAAGCTGATTATATATGTCATTTATCGAAATTGCACCGTCAAGGTGAGATTTTATCTTCTCTGCAGGTTGTTTAATCGAAATCATCTTCGCAGGGCAGGGAGTTATGTAAATTGCGCCAATTGCTTCAGGTCGAATTCCAAGTGAGCGCGATTTTTCTTCTCGCATTTTAATTGCTGCAATTTCTTTCGGTACATCGATTGGGATAAGCTGTTTCAGCATTTCCGGGTAACGAACCTGAATGAGTCGTACAATAACCGGACATGAACTCGAGATTAGCGGGAAATCGCCAGAATATTCTTTCACAAATTCTTTGATTGCAGTGTAAACAGCTTCGCATGTCCATGTCAGCGGATAAACATCATCAAAACCAATATGTTTCAATGCTGTAAGAATCTGATAAGGGCTGACTTCTCTGCCGAACTGCGTGTACAAAGTAGGAGAAGGAATAGCAACCAAGTGTTTGAAATGTGAGAACTTGCTGAAATTGTCGGTTTTAGCAGTAATAGCATTATTTGGACAAACTTTGACACATTCGCCGCAATCGATGCATCTTTCTTCGATAAATTCCAATCCGTTTTTCTTGACACGAATTGCCTGTGTAGGGCAAACGCGAATGCAATTCAGGGACAAATCGCACTTTTCGTTGTGAAATTCTATCGAATGATAATATCTTTCGTCCATTATCTAAGCTTATTTTCGAGGTTTATAATTATTCTAATTGCAGTTATAATATTTAATTAATATGCCATATTTATATAAAAGTACTAATACTTAAACAAGATGATTATTAAATCAGGTTTCAATTTTCAGATTGAACTTCAGATCGAGTGATGTTCCTTTTCCGACAAATGATTCAATGTTAAAAATATCAGAGTTTCTCTTGATATTCGGCAGACCCATCCCTGCGCCGAAACCCTTTTCGCGCATCTCTTCAGTTGCAGTTGAATAACCTTCCTGTATTGCAAGGCTAATGTCTTCGATGCCCTGTCCCTTGTCCTTAACCTTGATATTAATGTAATCGGGTAGAATGATGAGTTCGATTGTACCCTCGTCAGCATACATAACGACGTTCATTTCTGCTTCGAAGGTCGCAATGACGGTTCGTCGGACAATGGGCTGCGGGATTTTCAATTCCTTCAGAATTGCTTTAATCTCTGTTGAAATCATGCCGGCGTTGTTAAAATCTCCGCCCATAATCTCAAATTTCTGGCTGAATAAAATTTCACACATATTTATTTCCGTAAGGTCATTTACATAATTATTTTCTAAAACCCTTCTCGTAAAGAATTCCGCTTGCTGTAAACGCTCCGTGTTCTGTTGTAAGAAGAGGTATTTTATTTGCTTTTGCAAAAGAGATCGCAGTCTCCACAGGTGTTTTTCCCCGTAGGTATATGACTGCGAGAATGTCTGCAACATCGGCAGTACGGATGGATTGCGCGCTTGTTAAACTTGTGAGCAGGATAGAATTTTCCTTGGCAAATGCTAGAACGTCGCTCATAAGGTCAGCACAGAAACAATGTCTAAATTCAATGTCAAGCAGGTCTTCACCGACAATGACATCGCAATCCAATAATTCTCGAACTGTCGCAAGATTCATGTCCATATTTATCCGATTCCTAAACCGAAGAGTTTTTTTGCAATTTCCCAGCCGTTGGAAGAAACAGAAAACAGCGGAATTTGTGTTCGTTCAGCCATTTCCTTAACTTCATCGTCTGGTTTTTTGTTCTGCGTGATGATTATCCCGGCAACGTCAACAAGGTTTGCTGCTGCGATGAGATTTTTATGAATCTGCACGGTAACAAGCAGATTACCCGCTTTCGCGCCGGAAATGATGTCGCTTACCATATCCGAGATGAAAACGCCTGTGATTTCGTTGTCGTAAACATTGGTTACCGCTTCCAGATTGAGTTTTTCCTGCAACTCTTTTACATTCATCAGTATCTCCTTTATTTTTATGATTAATTATTCCATGGAAGTTAAGCCGACATCGATGAGGATGTGACCGAAGCAGCGTTCTGGCGGACCTGCGAAACGTTCAGGTAGGATGAGAATCTTTTTGCCGGGTGTGCGCAGTCGGTCGTTGAAATATTCGTTGAGTGCCTGAAGCTGTTCGTCCGAGAGTTCGATTTCATCCCCTTTTTGACCGCGGAAACAGAGGGCGAGGTAGATAAAAACTCGATGCGGCTCTGCAATGCGTTGTAAAACTTCGATGTCGCCGCCGCATTTCTTGCCGTCGGGGAACATTATGCCCAGAAGCTCGTCAAGCTTGACGATTTTGCTGGTGTTGCTGCATTTCAGGTCATATTTGATTGACTGCGCGGAGCCTGCGAACTTCCAGAATTCGTCGTCTTCTTTGTATTCCTCGACGGGTTCGACTTCTTCCTCGGAGAAATAGCAGCGTGTGAAGCTGTTGGGATAGCTGCTTTCGTAGATGATGTAGCCCGAGCGAATGTTAATCATTTCCCATTGATGCTCTTCGCTGCCGTGGAAGCCTGCGTTGTCGCTGTTTGTCATTGCTCCTCCAAACCCGTGTGTCCGTAAGATATTATATCCAGTATAATAAATCTACAATAATTTAAATAACACAAAATTCCTTTTCGCATTTGGATAGCATTTCCAGCATCTATGCATACATCACACACTTATCCGCATATCATATCTATTTCCAAATAGTTTTATAAAAATCATTAAACAAATTAAGAATACAATCGAATAACAATGTAAAGATATTCTTAGGGAAATGCCATGCAGAAAAGTATAGTTATAATGTTGTGTGTTTTACTCTTTTTATGCAGTTTTGCAATTTGCCTGAGTTATATAAATAATACAACCAGCGGTTCTTCCGAAGCAAATAAATATTTTGGCATCGATAATTCTAACAAACCTCTTTCAACAACTAAAATAATGTTTCTGGACAATTGTGAGGAGCAGGTTCAAGATGAGTTAATTAGTTGTTGTGATATTGTTGAAGATTATTATTATCCTGAGGATTCATATTTTGCATTGTACTCTAAGAGTAATCCAATGTACTCTAATCGAAGTCTAAGATTTAGCAAGTTCAATGATTTTGATTTTGTTGAGGACACATTTCCGACTAGTAAAGAGGATGAATTCGCGCCAGTTTTCTACCAATTTAAGCACATTTTTACACTCGATCAGATATTTTTACTTTCATTAATTGATAGATTTCTCAATTTTGAAAGTATTTTGAGACAATATCCTGAAAGGGCTAATAATCCATGGTATGACAGAAATCATATTTATTATGAATACTTTGCAAAAATCTTCTATCTTAAACTTCGATGGAGCATAGAAGGTGAAGAAAAAATAAACTCAATATTAAATAATGCCTTTATAAATGAAAGATATAATAAACACATTATGTATTTAGAAGAGATAATCCATTCTTTCAAGAATTATACTTTCAAGAAATTTGAATATTATGGTATTTGCCATTGGAGAAATTACGAAATAACAAAGAATCTAAGTTATGAGCAAGAATTTCTAATGGACTTGAGTAATTTTATGCGTGATGGATACGGTCCAATTGCTTTAATCAAACCTGATTTCTGGGAGATATATGAAGATGCTAAGGAAACTATATTATGGTTTGAATTTGATTACCTTCTAACAAATAATATGGGTGAAAAACTTTTAATGGAGTTAATTGCAAAAGATTTTGAAACAATTGGATGCGGTTACGAAGGAATTTTGTACGACATAATAAATGGATTTTGGGACAATAAATAGAATTATGAAATGGTCGGGGTGAGAGGATTCGAACCTCCGACTTCTACGTCCCGAACGTAGCGCTCTAAACCAGGCTGAGCTACACCCCGAATTTCCTATCTTTCCCATCACTAAAATGTCAAAAACATTGCTTTCCAACATTCAGCAAGCATTTTCAAATCTCAAACCGTCAAGATGACTCGTTGTTTCGGTTCTGGATATCCGCTGCAATCTGCTCTGGCGATTTCAAAATATCATCTTCTTCCTCGTTCTGCGACTCCAGAAAATCACGATGCGCAATCAATTCGCTGGTCTCATATTCAAAACCTTCCTCATCACCCTTCTCAAGCTTCTGTTCGCGCTTAGTTTTCACGGTCAGCATCTTGATAATCTCAACGAGTTTGTCTCGCAGCTTGGTTCTGTGCACAACCTCATCGATAAACCCGTGTTTCACGAGGAATTCCGAAGTTTGGAAACCGGATGGAAGCTCCTTTTTAATCGTGAGCTTGATAACTCTCGGACCGGTGAAACCCAGAAGTGACATAGGTTCCGCCAGAATAATATCCCCGAGTGTCGCAAACGATGCCATGGAACCGCCCATTGTCGCGTTCGTCTGCACAACGATGTACAATCCGCCTGCATCCTGCAATTTCCCAATTGCCGCGGACACTTTCACCATCTGCATCAGCGAATTCACACCTTCTTCCATTCTCGCACCACCGCCGGAACCGGAAATGATAATCAACGGAAGCTTCTTCTCGCGTGCAACCTCAGCAGCGCGGGCAATCTTCTCGCCGCAGACACTGCCCATACTGCCCATAATAAACGTCGGGTCAATCACGCCAAAGACGCATTCGAGCCCGCTGATTTTCGCTATACCGAAGGTCGCACTATCATTTCTTCCCGAATCCTTCACTGCCTTGACGAGTTTGTCTTTGTATGATTTCTTTGCACGAAAGCTGAGAATATCAATGGATTCAAGCTCCGAGAAAAGCTCCGTAAATGAATTCGCATCAAGAATATGTCGGATTCGCGTGGGTGTATCAATTCGGTAATGCCAGCCGCATTCAGGACATACACGTTGATTTTTTTCCCACTTTTTAATATAAATCTGCGATTCGCACTTTTCACATTTCATCCAAAGTGCGTCGCCAGCAGCTTTTTTCTTGCCGAACAATGCCATGTTTTCCTCTCAAAATTAAGGGCATTTAACGCCTGATAACATGAACAATTCAAATATAAACAAAATCAAATATAAAATTTCCAAAATATCAAATCAATTAACGGGAAATCCCGACTTATCAAGTGCATTTGATAGTGCATATACAGCTGCCTCGCAATTTTCGTTTCCGAAAACGTATGAACCTGCTACCAGCACGTTTGCACCAAGTTCTGCTGAGATTTTCCCGGTCTCAGCATCAATTCCGCCGTCAACCTGAATGTCAATCTTGGGAGCAATCTCTCGGATTTGTCGTATTTTATCCGCTGCATCATGCATAAATTTTTGTCCTCCGAAACCAGGCTCAACTGTCATAACAAGTACGAGGTCAAGCAAATCGAGGAAATTTGAGATTGATGCAACCGAGGTTTTCGGCTTAATGCTCAAACCTGCCTTTTTATTTAATTTCTTGATATTGTCAATAATTTTAACGATTTCCTCAGGATTCTTGCATGCTTCTGCATGAAAAGTGATTAAATCTGATCCGGCATCCGCAAACGTTTGTACATACTTAGCTGGGTCTGAAATCATCAAATGCGTATCGAGGAAAAGAGTGGTGTTTGCGCGAATACTTTTGATAAGTGGTGGACCGAAAGTGATATTAGGCACAAAATGTCCGTCCATTACATCCAGATGAATCCATGTTGCATGGGTTTTTTCGATTGATGCAAGTTCTTCTCGAAGATTAGCGAAGTCAGCGGAAAGTAGGCTTGGTGCGACAATTCCTCGCATATTAAATCCTTTGTTCAACACTAGTTATTGTTAAATTTTACACGATTTTATTGGATAATCAACATGTACACAAGATTTATGATTGATATCGGGAAAGCGATGCGGCATAGAAGATTTTGCAACCAGCGTGTGTCATAGCTGAGAAATACAGATTTCAGTCGTATGAAAACAAATGCGACAATCAAGAATTTCACTTGAAAAACAACAATACATAGGATAACTGACAGGAATGAGCTTGTCTGCGATTTAAGATAAACGGGTAAGGTTGGGAAATGCCAGCTTCCAAGGAAAATTACAACGGTTATTGCAGCAAAAGTGAGTAAATATGGTATTTCAAGAGCTTTTAACACTCGATAATTCGTTTTGTTTGTGTTCTTAAGCAGGTTAAACAGCACAATACCGTTGAAAACAAAAACAAGAAACGCAAATGGTTGACGAAATGCGAACCATGCAGGTAAAACCATGTATGAGTATTTTGTTTTACCATCGGAATCGGCAATCTGTGAATAAACAATGTTCGATACCTTGAAGGATTCAGCGGACATGACAACGCAAAGTATTGATACAACTGCGATTGTCAGAGTCAGAATGAGCAGACTTTTGTTTTCGAAATATTCGCTGGTAAAGTAAACAAAGGTGCAAAGTAGAAAAACGAGGAGCAAAATGCTGAAATCGAAGTCGCCAGCAACAAGCATTTTCCCATCAAACATAGGAGAAATCGGTAATATACCGAAAATGAGAAAAA
>JAIOTL010000283.1 GCA_021106775.1 Planctomycetota bacterium
CAAACTACTACAAAAACAATGAAGTTTATTACCCACTAACAGATACTTGGGAAACAAAAAAAGAAACACTTTTAGCACGCAGATATTCAGGTGTTTGTGCAATAAATGATAAAATATACTCAGTATGCGGTACTGAATGGAACGGTAATGGTTTTTCTTCAGATAAAATCGAAGAGTATGATATACAAACCGATGTTTGGAGCTTTACAACTGATGCGAACCGGGGTAAAAGAAACTTCTCTTATGTTTGGAATAATAACGAATTATATTTATTTGGTGGTAATAATATAACTGACTACTCAAGTACTGTTGAAAAATATAATCCATTAACAGAAACATGGTCTGCTTTAACAAATATCAATTATGGTCATGTTCATTCTGCTGCTGCATCATTGCAAGGAAAAATTTATGTGACCGGTGGTTATGGTTTTAATCCTTCACAAATTTATTATAAACAAACCTCAGTATATACAGTCCAATCTGACACTTGGGATTACACGAAGAAACCAATGCTAAATGCTAGAAACGGTCATGTCTTATTGCAGCTAAATGGAAAACTATATGCTATTGGCGGTCGTGTGGTTTCTACCAGAACAAACACTGTTGAAGTATTCGATCCAGCTTTGGATACATGGTCATATGTTGATAGTATGAATGAAGCAAAGACGGATATTTGTGGTGCTGTTTATAACGGAAAAATCTATATTTTTGGAGGACATTTAGCATCTGATGGATATCTAGATTCAGTGGAGGAATTTACTCCGAAGGGGGATGGGACAGAAACAAAGCCATATAGAACGATTCAGAAGGGGGTTGATAAGGCTGTTGACGGAGATTTGGTCTGGGTGCATGATGATGTTTACAAAGGTGATGGCAATCGTGACCTGGATTTCGATGGTAAGAAAATTATCGTTTATGGTAATCCGGAAAATCCGCATGTTGTTACAATCGACTGCGAGGGTTCAAGCACAAACCCACACCGGGGCTTTTATTTCCACAACTCAGAAACCAACGACTCCATCCTCACCGGCTTCACAATCCAAAACGGCTACACAACAGGCAGTTGGCCAAATAATGCTGGTGCTGGAATTTACTGCAATAACTCTAATCCAACTATAACTAACTGTATACTTAATAATAATACAACAACAGGTAATGCCCCAAGAGGTGCAGGCATTTCATTGTATTTGTCCTCTGGTATGCAAATTACAAATTGTAGACTTTTGAGTAACACTTCTGGTTCAGATGGTGGTGGAATCTCAATAATGAATTCATCTAGTGTTACAATCTCAGATTGCTATTTGGCAGGGAATTCATTTGATGGGCATGGTGCAATTTATATTGCTGGTGGATCTTCGAATATTTCAATATTGAACAGCATTGTTAACAATAATACTGGAACAAGACAATCTTGCTCTGGCGTATATTTGTCCACTGGTGCAAAAAATATCAATTTACAAAACTGTTTAATTGCGAATAACATTTCAAATGATCGTGCAGGTGGATTTCAGATATGGGGAGATTCAGACGCAACTATCAAGAATTGTACAATCTCAAACAATTATGCATCACAAAATGGTGGCGGAATTCATATTCATAATGGTGCTGAGCTAACAATAATGGATTCAATAATGTGGGGAAATACAGCAACAAATGATGGTAACGAAATTTATATTGATAGTAGTTCGGGAGATGTAATGATTACCTATTGCGATGTTGATACAAGTACTAACGATATTGTGGATTCAGGAAATAAGATAAATGCGAATATGAATCCGAAAGGTCTAAATGCTGGCAATGGTGCGCCACAACACAATATTTCGCAGAATTCGAGGTTTGTTGTTGGTCCAAATGGGGTGCATTATCTGGAGAAGAATGGGATTGAAGGTGGAACAGCGGATTCACCTTGCATAGATGCGGGTTCAGCGAATGCGAACACTTTCAACTATCTTAATGGCACAACAACCTGCGTAGATAATCGAGAAGATACTGGAACTGTCGATATGGGCTATCATTATCCCAATGATGCGACTTGCGAGATTTATGTTGATGATGAGAACGGCAGCGACAGCACAGGGGATGGCAGCGAGCAGAACCCGTACAAAACGATTCAGAAAGGTATTGATGAAGCAGGGGAAGGCGATATTGTCTGGGTTGAGGAAGGTCGATACAAGGGGGATGGCAATCGAGATTTGGATATGCACGGCAAAGCTGTCCGCGTGAAAGGAGTTACAGGCGACCCCGATGATGTCATAATCGACTGCGAAGGCTCAAGTACGAACCCGCATCGCGGTTTTTACTTCCACTCAGGCGAAACTCTCGCCTCCCAAATCCACTCTCTAACCATCTGCCACGGCTTCGCACCAAAATTCTGGGATACATATTTAAGTAAATATATTAAAGTTGGAGGTGGGATATCGTGTGAAAATTCGAGTCCATTGATTGAAAATTGTCTAATTATACTTAATAAAGTAATTGATAATGCGAGTTCTGGTGGAACAAGGGGTGGTGGAATTTTTCTATATTATTCAAACTCAAAGATATTGAACTCGAATATTTGTGATAACTTCATTGAATATAGTGGTTCAACGGGTTGGTCACAGGGAGCAGGTGTATATTGCTATAATTCTAATCCATTAATTGTTAATTGTATAGTTAGTAATAACAAAGCAAAATCTCTAACAAGCGTGTCGGGAGGGGGTATTGATTTGTCTTTTAATTCACATTCAATTATTATTAATTGTTTGATTAAAAATAATACTTGTGAAACTATAAGCTCTAATTCTAAAGGTGGTGGTATTAGTATTTCAAGTAACTGCAATCCGATTATAAAAAACTGTACAATTTCTCGAAACAATGTATTCGGCTCAGGTTCAGACGTTGTAGGTGGTGGTATTTGTACATGGTTTGCTTCGAATCCAGTATTTATCAATTCAATAATTTATGATAACAACTCATCTACAAACAGTGGTAACGAAATTAGCGTTACTCACACACCCATTAGTAATGTGTATTTTGATCATTGTTGTATGTCTGATGGGAGTGGTGATAGAGTTGGTACAGCATATATCGATTGGAATACGACATACAGTGGAAATATAACTGATGACTCGCAGTTTGTGAATGGACCGAATGGGAATTATTATCTGGAACATGTTGGGATTGGCGGCGGAGTTACAAACTCACCGTGTATCAATAATGGAACTGGATTAACCAGTGCGTATCCGTATTTAGCAGATAGAACGACGGCAGTTGATGGCAGCGAAGACACAGGCACAGTCGATATGGGTTATCATTATCATGATACTGCACAATCCGCATATGCAATCGGCTGGATCGGCGGCGGCAGCAACGGCTGGAAAACCACCAAAGGCACATCACCAGGCACTGATTTCCAAAGCTTCAACAAAACCTGCGGCGTTTTTGTCGATTCAGCAGGCAATATTTACATTACAGAGGATTTCAATAATAGGATTAGCAAGTGGGATAACAATGGAAACGCCATTGGTTGGATAGGTGGTGGAAGCAATGGATGGAAAACTGGAAATGCTCCAGCAACATCAGGAACAGATTATCAATCGTTTAATTTTCCACAAAGTGCCTTTGTAGATTCTTCAGGAAATATATATATCGTTGATTACAGGAATCATCGCATCTGTAAATGGGATAGCTCTGGAAATGCAATTGGTTGGATTGGCGGCGGAAGCAACGGATGGAAAACAGGTTCTGCACCAATTGCTGGAACTGATTATCAAAGCTTTAAGTATCCTTTGGCTTGTTATGTTGCATCCGATGGGAATTTATATGTAGCAGATAGTGGAAATCATAGAGTTTCAAAATGGAATGCAAATGGAAATGCGATAGGCTGGATTGGTGGCGGCAGCAGCGGCTGGAAGACTGCAACAGGTCCCTTATCATATGGCTCCGACTACCAAAGCTTTCGGGATAATGTCGGTGTTTGTGTTGACACTTCAGGAAATATTTTCATTAGCGAATACGGAAATTCTAGAGTAAGCAAATGGGATAGTGCAGGTAATGCAATTGGCTGGATTGGGGGAGGA
>JAIOTL010000451.1 GCA_021106775.1 Planctomycetota bacterium
CAGAGTTTTTCCCCGTTGACAATGTAATGCGTGCCGTCTTCACTTGGCTGGGCAATTGATTTCAGATTGTGTACATCCGAACCTGCGGAAGGCTCTGTCAACGCAAATGCGCCAATGTACTCACCGCTTGCAAGCTTTGGCAGCCAACGCTCTTTTTGCTCTTTGCTGGCTGAGAGCAGAACCGGCTTCATCGCCAATGATTGATGCCCGCCGAGAACCGTTGAAAAACTCGCATCTCCACGACATAAATCCTCGTAAAGCCGACAATATGTTGTGTACGGCGCTTCTGCACCTTCGAATTCTTCGGGGATTGTCATAGCGAAGAAACCAAGGTCAGCATATGCGCTGATTAATGCAGGGTCTATGGTGGCTGCCTGGTCGATTGCTTCAGCATTGATGTTTTCGGCGATGAATTTACTCTGCGTTGTCAGCATCATGTCTGCGAATTCCTGGTCGTCTTCGTCAAGCGTTGGAAAAGGCAGAATCGCTTCTGCATGAATATTTCTTTGGAACAGGGATTCGAGAAAATTCGGGAAATTTTTATCAGAATTCATAATATCTCCTTAATTTCAAATTTGAATTTTAAGAAGTTAAATAATTACACTATCAATGCAACGAAAATCTCGATTTTCGCAACATATTTTACATTATGTCTTAGAAGCTGAATCCAAGTGTAAATGAAACAACCTGCTCTTCATCGCCAGAATACATCCGTATCGGAAATCCGAAGTCGAGGGCGAGTGGCGCAGGTGAAATCGGAACTCGAAGCCGGAAACCAAATCCCGCGGACATATTCCAATGGTCAGTGCGCAGAGAATCGATATCAAGCTGAAGCTGTCCAATATCTAAAAACAATATAAAATATAGCAAACCTTTGCGCAACGGATAACGAATTTCCGCTGTTCCCCCAACACGCGTATCACCACCAACAACATAATCTGGATTGTCAGTATCGCGCGGACCAACACCACGGTAGGCGAAACCTCGCATATTCGGATATTTGTAAACACCAGCACCGCCGAGATAAAATCTCTGCAAAAGTGGAGTTTCAGTATCTTCGCCGTACGAGCATTGCCAGTCAAAAGAACCTTTAACGGTAAAAGTTACGTCGTCTTGCTCGTTCACTGCAAAAAGCGGGATACTCCATGAAAGTCTTGTGCCGATTCTCCATAAATCGATGTTGCCACCCAAATACCTGCCTGCAACTTCGCTTGACATTACAACATTGAATCCGCTTGTCGGAAAAAATATATCATCACGTTTGTCCCAATTAAGCTCAAGTCCGAGACTTGACATGACAAGCGCATCTTCCGCCTGCTCTATTGCAGGTGGTGCTTCTGAGCCGACATCGCTAGCCTTGAACCAGTTCCATTTGTACGTAAGATTTGCACTAAGGTCGAGCGTAAGTTTATATCCCCACGATGTTGAGATAATCCAGTCTTTCTGTGAATAATCTGTGTACGCATTTTCGGAATTGGTGATGCTGAAACCGTATGAAAAGCGCGAACCCATAAAATGCGGCTCGGAAAACGATAGCGAATACTGCTGTTGGTCGCCGATTCCTGGTGATAGATTCAGTGAAATCGTCTGTCCCGCACCAGAAAATGTGCTCCAGTTGCCGATGTCGAAATTACGCTTGGTTATCTGAATAAACAGCAAAACGCCGTTGTTTGTAGAGTATGCCACGCCGAAATTGAATGAACCTGTGTCACCTTCGCGCACTTCAACGTCCAAGTCAATGTATTTCTGCGGGTCAAAGGGTGCTGTCGCCTGTCTCGGAATAATCCGCACGCCATATCCGGTCAGCTCGAAAAATTGTGTCCTGAGGAGTCGGGCTGTATCACTTTCAAGGCGGGTGCGTGAATAATAAAGCCCGGGTCTGCTTGACATGAGGCGGCGTATGACAGCATCTTTTGTTGATTCGTTGCCGTGTATGTTGATATTTCCGATTTTGTAGCGGTTGCTCTGCTTAACCGTGTAAATAATGTCAACCTGCGAGGGTGAAACGTACACAATCTCGGTTTTCACCGATGTATTATAATATCCGATGTCCTCGAACAAGCGGATAATCTTCTTCTTGTCGCCTTCGTAACCCGCTTCGAACATTCTGCCGTCAACGTAAAGCTGTTTGTATGGCATACCGGGTTTAACGCGCAGTTTCTTGAGAATATCCTGCTTTTTTATCGCGCTGTAATTACCTCTAATTGTCAGCGAACGTACCCAGTACATGGGACCTGGCTCGATGACAAACGTAACATCGGCGTTCTGTCGATTGTCGCTGAATTTAATTTTCTCAAGATACACATGCGCATCAAGCCAGCCGTGTCCGCGAATCCAGTCCTCAAGCCTGTTGCAATCTCTGCGCAATTCCTCGGGTTTGAATTCTGAATCGCCCTTCAAAATGTGTTTCATGGGTCTGCGCTTGACATTATCGAGCGAAATCCAGAAAAACGATGAATAATATAATCCCCACCATTGATTCGGCGGTTTGAAGAAATCGTCACCTTCAGGCGGACAAAGAAGCTCTATCCCTTTGAAAGTTACGCTTCTTACTGAAGTTTTCGGACCTTCATGCACTTTGAATACAAGTATTCGTTTAATTCTATCGCCTGAACGAACCTTTTTTATTTCATAGTTAACTTCAGTGAAATAACAGCCCTTTTCATCGTTGTAGTATTTTTTTATGCGCTTGATATCCTGCTCGATAATGTCGGTATTGTTGAAACCGATGAGGGCGCTTTCAAGCTCTTTTTTGATGTTTTTCTCATTGCCAAGCTCAACACCTTCGAACTTTACTTCGCTTAGGAACATGTTTTCATTGAAGAAATAATATACGATAATTCCATCATCGAAGCTGCCGTCCGGGAAACGCTGAATATCTGCATAAACGGTTACATGCGAAATATTCTGCCGTTGCGTATTAAGTATTCGAATGTCCTCCCGTGAATTAAACTGGGTATATTCGCCAGCTTCTCGTGTAACCAGCCTGGATTTCAGTGAAGCTTTGCTTTCGGTAACTGGATTTTCCGGCACGAATTTGATTTCTTTGACGGGTTTTGCACGGAGAACATAGCGTAGATTGACATTATCGTCGCTTTTTCGTGCGTAAACGTGAATTTCATTGAATAAGCCGCTCTTTGTTAATCGTGCGATGTCCTGGTGGGAGCGTAGCGGGTTGTAGACCTGGCTTGTTTTAACGCGGACATATTTTCTCAGCCATCTTATATCTTTGATAAAATTGGGGTATCCGTTGATAAGTCTTATTTTCTCTATCCTGCCGTCGTATCTTTGGACATAAAATTCAACTTTGCCGATGGTGATGCGAGCGAAATCTTCAATTTTCTCGCTGAAGCCTGCCATGACATCTTCGTCATTCTGCGCCAATGCTGTGATTACAAACGCAGTCGATAACAAAGCCAATATAACCAAAGTATGCATTATGCCTATGTATGCAATTCTCCGCATCATTACCTTTCAAAATCTCTTAAAATGCAAATTGTTTCAAAATTGCTGAATAAGTAAAGCAAATTCCCATGTGGAAGTGTTAAACAACTATACCTGTGCTGATATGTTTTTCAAAATCTATTATTATTTCGCTTTAATATTACATAGAAAAAACCCCGCTAGATGCGAGGTTCTCAATATTTTTTGTTCAATTCAGATATCTGAATCGATAATTTAACACGATAAACCTAAAATCCGCTGCTGCCACCAAGCTGTTTCAAATATTTCGCTGCCTGCTTTCCAATTGGCGTATCAGCATCAATATCAATAACTTCCTGAAGTATCTTCTTCGCATTATCAGTATCTTTTTTGTTCAGATATGCGATTGCGACGCGCCATTTCGTATCCTGTTCAGTTGTTTTAAAGAATTTTACCTTTGCTTTGATAAATTTTTCATAAACAGCAATTGCTTTGTCCCATTCTTTAGTGTTGAGAAATGCTTCTATCTCAATCTGAATCACTTTTTCATAGAAACCTTCTTTATTTTTCTTATCTAGCTTCTTGACTTCAGCAAAATTCTCAGTAGCTTTCTCTGTTTCCTTATCTGCCATATTCTGCAAACCTAGAATTAAGTAAAGCTGAGCATTGTTCTTATTCTTATTCTTCGCGTCGTTTTTTACAAGCTTTTCAGCAAGTTCCGCAGCTTCTTTGAGTTTATCGAGTTTTTCATAGTAAAGCATGCAAATCTTGTAGAAATTCTTGTAATTCCGACCTGATTTCTTCTCAGTCTTTTTCAGAAGCTTTTCAAGTTCAACTTGTGCTACCAACTTTTCTTCGTACTTTACCAAAACACCTTTCATCGTTTCTGTGAAAGCATCTGCAGGTTTGTATCCGCTGAATTTCGTAACCAGCTCAAGATTTTTGTCAAGAACAACGTTAAATGGTACACCGCGACCGCCATATTTTGCCTGCAAAGCTTTATCTTTCTGCAAAATCTGTTTGTCAGAATTTTCCCAAGTATTCAACATTACGAGGACGAACTTACTCAGGATATTCTTCTGAACACCACCATCTGAGAAAGTATCCTTCTTCATTTTCACGCACCAGCCACAGCGTACACCTCCAGTGAAGTAAATGTAGATGAGCTTATCAGCTTTTTGTGCTGCTTCTTTTGCTTCGTCCATGTCGGTGAACCAATCCAAGCCAGCTTCGTTGACGGTACCAGCATTTGCTGTTGCGAAGGTGCCAAGAGAAAGCACCGCGATAATTGCGAGAATGAGAGTTTTTTTCATTTTATACCTCAATAATTTAACACGAGTAATATTATAACCTTCAACAATAATACACTTAAAATTATTTCAACTTACAAAAAAGTTCCTGTAAGTTTGAGAATATAATCATCGTTTGCATTATTTACATCAATAAAAACAAATTTTTGTCGATGTCCCTGAGATTATATTCAGAAACCAAAATTTGTTACTTCTTTTCTTTGAGTTCCCTAAGAAGTTCCAATGCTTTTTTACCTTTTTCCGATTTCTTGTCATCCTTGTAAATGACTTTCAGTAATTTCTCACAATCTTTCCATTTCCTAAGATTGTAATAAGCTTCCATCGGGAGCCACAAGGTTTCCTGCGGGTTTTTGACGCGATATTTCAGCTTTTTATATTCCTTCCAAGCTTTAAGCAAATTCTTCCAGTCCTTCTTGTCAGCAAGTATCTTCAATTCAACGCACACAGCAATTTCATAAAATCCCTTGCGATTCTTTTCGTCCAATTCCTTCGCTTTCCTAAGCTGCTCCTCCATTTCATCTGTTTTATTATCCGCAAGATAACTTCTTGCAAGTACAACATGAAAAAGTGCATTGTTTTTTTGCTTGTTTTCAGCATCGTCTTTGAGAAGTTTTTCAGCAATTATAGTCGCCTCTTCCCACCGATTGAACTTTATATAAATTTCAAGCAATTCGAAATAATCCTTGTATCTCTTCTTTGATTTCTTCTCGAATTTAGCCTCAGCAGCTTTGACATCAGCATTTCCAATTGTTTCTGCGACTATGCTTTCGAGAAGTGGAATGAAGTCCTCAGGTTTTTTAAAACCGTTGATTGTTACTAGTATGTCCAATTTTTCATCCAAAAGCAGGCTGAACGGAACTCCACTTCCACCGCTCTTCTTGAAAAAAGGATAATCTTTTGGTTTCGGATTGTTCCAAACATTGACCATCACGAGTACAACATGATTCAAGACCTTCTTCTGAACTTCTTCTTTGGAAAATGTTTGTTCTTTCATCTTCACGCACCAGCTGCAACCCGTGCCGCCTGTGAAATAAACATAAATCAGCTTACCTTCTTTTTCAGCAACCTTTTTGCCTTCATCAAGAGTCTCGTACCAATTCAAGCCAGCTTCGTTGACTGTACCAGCATTTGCTGTTGCGAAGGTGCCAAGAGAAAGCACCGCGATAATTGCGAGAATGAGAGATTTTTGCATTTTTCACCTCAATTATTTGAAAGAGTAATATTTATTGTACTAACAGTAATACACTTGAATAAATTTCACCTTACATAAAAGTTTGAAAAAGTCATTGAAACGACAAAACTTCATTTATACCCACAATATTAACCGATTTGATTTTTCGATGACCTGAAACAATATTAGTTTTTATTTAGGAATTTCAGTAAATTTCTGGATTAAATGAAAGTTAAATCGAAAAACCTGCAGAATTTCTCCTGCAGGCATAAAATTTATAATTATTGATTAATATGTGATTACTATTTCACCATTATTGCTTCTCGTTCCCGACTGGGTTGTACCATTTGAAACACCACCGATGTATGAGGAACCACCGCCACCACCACCGCCAGCCCATGCGCCACCAGCACCAGCAGCAGCACCACCAGCACCGCCACCGCCGTAGTAACCTCCGCCACCACCGCCGCCACCACCACCGGTGTAGCCGCCGCATCCTTGAATTCCATTACCTCCTTTGCCACCATGGCCCAATTGACCTGCAACACCTGCTTGTCCTGTGATTCCGCAATTGCTGTTGCCTGTTCCGTAAGCACCGCCAGCGGTTTGCGTGCCACCGTGGCCTTCAGTTCCTCCGTTACCCCTAATGCCGTTAGAACCGCTCAATCCACCACCGTTTCCACCAGCACCACCAGGTCCATAAACTGAGCCAGCACCATTACCGCCACCACCGCCACCGCCGCCAGCAACGATTTTTCTGTCTGTAAGTGCTGTTCCACCTTGTCTTACGTCTGATGCACCACCACCGTTCTCTCCCGGTGCTGGTGGACCTGCTGAGGTTCCACCGCCAAGACTCCCTGCACCACCACCATTCCAAGCGTTCTTTCCACCAACATAAATATTCAGAGTTTCACCTGGTGTTACAGTTAAGTTGCCTTTGGCATATCCGCCTCTTCCACCTGCACCATCAGCAGTTTCACCTTCAGCACCCCAGCATTCGACCTGAATCAGAGTTACACCTGCAGGAACAACCCATGTATCTAAAGCACCAGTAAATGACGACGTTACAACAATTGGGTCGCGTCCTTCGCCAGTAACATCAATTTCGAGTGGAGAAGCAACATTCACACCGTCATGAACAATCATAACTTTATCGTTATAAATTACATTTGCTGGTGGCTCGAATTTTATCATCGCAAAAATCTTAACACCAACACCGAGAACTTGCGGTAAGTTGATAACATTGCCGTTGCTGTCTTTTATTGAATCTATCGAAAATGCGGTACCTGTTACAATTGAGACAGATGAAACAGTTAAATCATCAGTACCCGTGTTTTCCATCTCAATATCTAGAATTGGAGGAAAATGTGAACTTGCTGAGCCGAAATCCCATGGACTTGTTCTGTTTAATGTGATTTTCGGTGCAACGATTACTCCTTCACCATCAATTGTGATTTCTGGTTGTGATGTAATGTTTACAGCATCGCAATCAATTGACAACACAGTTTGATATGCTGAAACCGCAATAGGTGCAAACTGTACTGTAACCGTGTGTTTACTGCCCGGAGTAACAACAACAGGAGTTGCACCACCGGTAATGATGCTGAAACCAGCGCCAGTCAAAGTTAGCGAATTGATGGTCATATCTGCAGTTCCGACATTTTCGATATCGAAATCTTCATTTTTTGTCGTGTTTATTAATATTGCCAAAAAATCATAATCCGTAACTGGTAAATTAATCCTTGGTACAGGAACACCTTCACCTGTAATTGATAATTCCTTGGGTTTTGTCGAAGCATCGTGAGAAATCATTATCATCCCGTTCTTTGCACCTGCACTTGAGGGTGCAAACTGAACAGTTATTGTATGTTCATCGTTATTTCCCAAAACCAGCGGAGTTGTTTGCCCTGCGACGATAATAAAATCTGAATCACCTGAATATTGCATGGCTAAAATCGTGATATCTTTGCCATATTTATTTTTGAGAACAACGTCAAGAGTAATTGTATCGCCGATGTTGATTTTACCGAATGAAACTTTATTTGGGATTGCATTCAGACTCTTGGTTTCGCCAGTACAGTTAAAAATTAAACCACTCAGAATCAACATAATTAAAAACAAATGAGAAGTTTTCATATGTCCTCCGATATATCTTTTGGTTATTTAAAAAATTATACCCTAAGTTTAGGCACTTAGGGTTTATATTTGTTTCAATAATTTTGTTTTTTTTATGCTTCAGTTTGATGCGGATATTGGAAATCTGATGGTGGAATGAAGTTTTCTTTGACCGTTCTCGGAGACAGCCATCTGATGAGATTCAAATATGAGCCTGCTTTGTCGTTTGTACCTGATGCTCTTGCACCTCCGAAAGGCTGTTGACCAACAACCGCTCCAGTGGGTTTGTCGTTAATGTAGAAGTTGCCGGCAGCATTGCGCAGTATGCTTGATGCCTGTTTAACAGCGTATCTGTCGGTTGCGATAATCGCGCCAGTCAACGCATACGGCGAGGTCTCATCGCAAAGTCGAAGCGTTTCTTCGAATTTTTCGTCATCATAGACATAAACCGTGAGGACAGGACCGAAAAGCTCGTTTTCCATGGTGTAGAATTTCGGTTCATACGCCTGGATTACAGTTGGTTTGATGAAATATCCGACTTCTTCGTTGTATTCTCCGCCGATAACAACATCAGCATCTTTCGACGCTTTCGCCTTATCGATTGCGTCAACAATCGTTTGGTAAGCAGGTTTGTCAATGACAGCACCCATGAAAGTATCAAATTCAGTAACATCACCGACCTTAATGTTGGCAATATCTTCTGCGAGATACTTTTTAACCTGTTCCCATGCAGATTTCGGGATATAAGCCCGTGATGCTGCCGAGCATTTCTGCCCCTGATACTCAAACGCACCTCTGGTCATCGCCGTTGCAACGATTTTCGGGCATGCGGAATTGTGCATGAAAATAAAATCTTTTCCACCTGTTTCACCAACAATTCTCGGATACGATTTATAATTCGCAATATTCTCGCCGATTTTGCGCCACATATACTGAAATGTCGGGGTCGAGCCGGTAAAATGAATGCCTGCAAGCTCAGGCGAGTTCAACACAGGATCGCCAACTTCCGCACCGCTGCCCGGGATAAAGTTTATGACACCATCAGGCAAACCCGCTTCCTCGAACAGCTTCATCAGATAATATCCCGACAAAACCGATGATGACGCTGGCTTCCAAAGTGCGACATTGCCCATCATTGCTGGTGCTGCCGGAAGATTCCCCGCAATCGATGTAAAATTAAAAGGAGTAATCGCAAATACAAAACCTTCAAGCGGTCGATAATCGATGAAATTCCAGATGCCTTTGGTAGGATTCTCCGGTTGCTGGGCGTAAATCTGCCTGGCATAATACGGATTGAACTTCAAGAAATCGATGAGTTCACATGCCGAATCAACCTCTGCCTGAAAAACATTCTTACTTTGATTCAACATCGTTGCTGCATTGATAATCTGTCGATATGAAGTCGCGAGCAGGTCTGCAGCTTTGAGGAATACTGACATGCGGTCTTCCCAGCTTAGTGCTGCCCACGCACTTCTCGCCTGTCTCGCAGCAATAATCGCCATCTGCACTTCCTCGTTACCCGCTTTGTGATATTTTGCGAGAACGTGCTTGTGATTATGAGGCATAACGCATGTGCCCATGTTTCCGGTGCGAACTTCTTTTCCGCCGATGATTAGCGGTATTTCAATCTCTTCATTCGACATTTCCGCAAGTTTTGCTTTGAGTTCCTTCTTTTCGGGAGATCCTGGCAGGTATCCAAGAATCGGTTCGTTAATCGGTGTTGGTGTAGTAAAATGTCCAGTAACGTTCTCAAGATACATAAAAACCTCCTTGTTTTGTAGGGGTATTCAATTTTGTAACTATGGTAGTAATTGTCAATATAATTAATTTAATTGTGAACCCATTAACGTTTAATTAGCACTCATTTTCTCAAATAGAATTGTATCCTGAGTGTAAAAACTAGTATTGTATTTTGTCTTTGCATATATTATGGAGGTAAAAATGGGCAATTTTTTATGTCATTGGGAGATTCCAGCGGAAAATCCAGTGGAATTACGCAAATTTTATGAAACGATGTTTAATTGGAAATTTGAGCCCAGCGATATCACTGGTGACGATTATCTGATGTTTTCTGAGGGTGAAAAAGGTGTTGGGGGTGGAATTGGAAAATCGACTACGCCTGGCAGCGTCATCATGAATTACATCATGGTGGATGATATTGAAGCGTTTGAGAATAAAATTGTTGAACTTGGCGGTGAAATTATCAAAAGTAAAACACCGATCCCCGGATATGGATTTTATTGCGAATTCAAAGACCCGCAGGGCAACATTCTTGGCTTATTCCAGAATGCATCGAAATAACTTCGATAAACTCCACGCCTGTTGAAATTGAAAGTTTGCATTTCTTCAAATTTGATATATTTTTATGAATAAAACATATTTGGGGGAAATTGTGAAAAATTTTAACTCAGCAGATGAAGTCCTTGATTTTGCTATCTCTCAGGAGCAGAATGCATATGATTTCTATATGAAATGGTCGAAGCTGATGAAAAATCCGGCAATGGGGAAGTTTTTCGTCGAGCTTGCACAGGAAGAGGCAAAACACAAGATTAAGCTTGAAGACGTCAAAGCTGGTAAAAATATGGTTCATGCCAACGTAAAAATACAAAACCTTAAAATCTCCGAATTTACCGTAGATGTGCATGTTGACAATGAGCTTGATTATCAGAGTTCGCTGTTGCTTGCGATGAAACGCGAAAAAGCTGCCTACAAGCTCTACTCCTTTCTCGCAGAAGTTTCCGACGACAAAGGCATGAAAGCTCTGTTCAAAGGACTGGCGCAAGAAGAAGCAAAACACAAACTAAGTCTCGAACTTGAGTACGACGACAATATTCTAACTGAGAATTAACATGTCTTTCATATTGAAAACTGTTTCTTCTATTATGAAATGCGTTGAATGATAAATCACATGGTGATACATGAAAAAAGTTATATTTATTTGTACACACAATTCTGCACGGTCACAGATGGCGGAAGGTCTGCTCAGGTTCATGTTGGGAAACAAATACGAATGTTTCAGCGCTGGAACTGATGCAACATCTGTAAATCCAAATGCAATTGAAATTATGGAAGAAATCGGCATCGATATTGCGTCGCAAAAATCTGAGGATGCACGGAAGTACATTGGACAAGAGTTTGATATTGTCGTTACGGTTTGTGATAATGCAAAAGAATCTTGTCCGTTTTTCCCGGGTGCAAAGAAATATATACACAAATCATTCGAAGACCCAGCATCAGAAATAGGAACAAGCGAGGAAAAGCTTATGATTTTTCGTAAAATCCGAGACCAAATAAAACATTGGCTTTCCAAAAATTTTTAGTTTTACACGAGAGTAATTTTAATTTATTGCCCTTGTTTCGATTGAAACTCGCTATTGTTTTCACAAACCAAAACAGGTTGTTTGACCGCAAACGTATAAACCACTAAGCACAGAAAATAATATTCAAAATTGCGTTTTTGCACAATCTTTGCATGCTTTTATGCTC
>JAIOTL010000113.1 GCA_021106775.1 Planctomycetota bacterium
GTTGCTTTTGCAAGTGGACCGTTATTTTCAGAAAGACACTGCTGAGCACGGTCAATCAACTTAGTCTGATCATTTTTAACTTCCTGGTCTCCGCTGAAACCACCAACAAGAACTGAATTATCTGTTAGGGACAGAAACAATATAAATGAAAGTATAAAAACGACCAAAAATATTGAAACCGAAGGAATAACTCTGGTAATGTTCATGGATTTCGGTGATTTCATCTTCCGATGCTCTTGCATCAGCTTTTCCGCTTGTTCTGGTGTTATCGTAGTCGTACCAACATCAGTCTTTGCACCTTTGTCATCAGTTGCATCTCTTCCATCGTCTTTATGAGTGCGAGAAGCAAAACTCTTTGATACTTGAAGTTTAACTTTTTTCGATAATTCTTCAGCCTCGGTTTCTGAAATACCTTCTTCGTCCTTATCTTTAAGAAATCCGTCTCTACCTTGCGCATGAAGCTTAGCAGTGATAAGAATATCGTCGTCATCAGCGATAACAACATCAGTTTCCTCAGTATAATTAATCTCATCGATAGGTTTAATACTATCATCGTCCTGGTCTTCATCTGTTTGTTTCTGCTTTTCTTCTCTCATATAGTCGGAAAAATCACCTGACCGTTCAGATTCAAGTACCTCCATTTGCAAATCATCAAAAGCATCAATATCTTGTAAAAATTTATCTTCTTCGTCAGATTCCTTTGTCGCATGAATATTATTCTTAATCTGTTGAATTTCATGTCCCAGGTTCTGGTCATCTGAGATGTTTTGTGATAAATCAAGCAGTTCAACGTTTCTGGTCGCGAATAAGTCGATTTCATCAGGAGAAAAATCATCCCCAGGTGAATTGAAAATGTCGACGGTGTCAATATCTGCAAACAAATCACTATCTTTCATTTTAAGCAGACTATCCTTGGTTGCTCCATCAATATTCTCAGGTTCCTTATTTTTCATCATCCCAACCTGATTCGATACATTACCTGTATCTTCGTCTGATTCATCGTACACAGCCAAAATCTCTACAGAATTTTCAAGTATCTTTTTTTTGTTTTTTATTGATGTATCCAACTTCGGTATGATATTTACCAGGTTGGCGTATTCAGCATCGTATTCAAGTAGTATTCTTTCAAGCTCGTTAACAATCTCAGCCATGTCATTGGGACGATTTACCATATTTTTGGATGACATAACTTTTATCAGACGGTTTAAGTCATTAGGAATCGAGGAATTAAATTCTTTGGAGTAAGGAAGAGGTGTACTAATATGTTGATGCACAACAGCTGCCGGTGAGCCGGTAAACGGAAGTCTACCAGTTACTGCATGAAACATACTGATTGCAAACGAATAAATGTCAGTTCTGTTATCGATATCTTCACCAAGTGCCTGTTCAGGCGCAATATATGCGGGCGTTCCAAGTACAAACCGGGGGTCAGATAAACCGATATGCTCCGATTTGACTACCTGTTTTGCGAGACCGAAATCCACAATCTTAACGTTTCCCTTTGAACTCACGATGATGTTGTCAGGCTTTACATCTCGCTCAATAATGCCGTGATTATGCGCTTCAAGCAAACCTCTGGCAGTTTGAATAAACCAATTCAGCGAATCAGTAATCGGAAGAGCACCTTGTTTATCAATTTTCTGTCCGATATTCTCCCCATCAACCCACTGCATTGAAAGATAAGGTCTACCGAACTTCTCACCGAATTTATAAACTTGCACAACATTAGGATGCTCAAGTTGTGCCATCGAACGTGCTTCAATACCGAATCGTTCTACCTGCCCTTTGTCCGACAAAACATCGCTATTCAATACTTTGAGCGCAACTGGACGTTCCAGAGTAAGGTCTTTTCCTTTATAAACAATGCCGATACCACCTCTGCCTATGATTTTATCAATTTTTATACCATCGAGAAGTGCTCCTGGTGGCAAACCTTTGTCCATCATCTCAGCATTGAATACAGTATCTCTGGCATCGGATTTATCGACATGTTTATTTTGTGAGTCCATTGGTTCATTTGCTGTAAACACAGCCTTCTTCAGAGCCTTTTGAGATTCGTTTTCAATGTCCTCAATCTCTCTTCTGGCTTTTTCTTCCTCACTTTCAATCACAGAATCGGTTATCAAATTGCCGATACCTGTTGTATCATTAGTCTGTTGTCGGGACTCAAAAGGTTTATGCAATTTATGTTCGGTAATTCTATCGAGAACTGAGGAGTCAGTGTCAGTTTTATCTCTCTGAAGATTAACTTTAGCAGTTCCTTTGGGAGGAGTTAAAAGTTTTGGTGCTTTGGAAACTTTTTCATTAGCTGATTTTGCTTTACCTTGAAGCAGAAAATCTTGTCCGTTACAATCTGGACAAAGGTATTCAGAGCCACCGATTAATTCCTTTCCAAGAAATGCTTTTCCGCAAGAAGTGCACATGAATCTTGAATCAGTTATTGTTTCAAGTAAGGATTTTGCCTGGTTTATCTGCAAATATCCTTTAGTTATTGCCCATGACTCGAATGTAAGATTATCCGCTTCTGCAGATTTCTGATATTCCTTTTCGAGACGTTTAGCATCTTTCTCGTCAATATAACCAGCCTCAACGGCAAATCGAGTAATAATTAAAGATCTTCGCATTTAGTACTCCAAATTCAACATCGTGGAATTAATGCACAATTTTGCAGTAAAACCTTATACCAATTTATAAGCTGTAATTATACCAAATTTCAATTACGTTTAAATATGATGAAAGCACAAATTATTCAATTTCTTCAAAAAGAATAATATCTAGGAAGAATATCAACAGTATTATATGATTAGGCATAGGATGCTTTAATGTTTAATGCATATTTAGCACTGGCAATGGGATTTCCTAGTGCACTGTTACATTAATTTTGCGACATTGTCGGTAGGTCAAGCATCTTGCCTGACGCTCAGCATCAAAATAAACAGGCAGGGATGCCTGTTTTACCGTTCACTGAAACTTATGTAACAGTATACTTGTAGTTGAACATCCGCCAATGTTGTAAATAATAGCATCAAGGATGCTTTGGAGTTAAATATGAGTTCACCATCACAACCTGGGTTGAAATCTTTTGAGTTACCATTAAAAGTACCGGATACTTTAATTCCGTACGATACACGAAAATTACCACAGGAATACGTTGAAATTTGTGTGATTGGCTCGGGAGCGTCAGGATTGTGTGCTGCCCTTGAAGCCTCAGCAACGAGAAGCGTGCTTGTTGTAACAAAATCAGAGTTTTCCGATAATGCAACCTGGTATGCACAGGGTGGCATTGCGATTGCTATGGGTGGTATTAAAAATGAACAATCGCACATTGAGGATACAATCAAGGCTGGATATGGACTGAACGATGCTGAAGTTGTAGAGCAAATTGTTAAGGAAGGTCCAAAAGACCTGCAAAAACTCTTGAAATTCGGCACGACTTTCGATACGAATCTTGATGATAACGGGCAAAAAATACTTTCACTCACAAAAGAAGGCGGACACTCAAAACGCAGAATTCTCCATGCAGGTGGTGATGCAACTGGTCAGGAAATCGAAACATCACTAATCAATGCAGTTAAACGCAACGAATATATCAGAATTTATGAACAGACCTTTGTTGTGGACCTTTTAGTCGATGAAAACAGCGTTTGTCGAGGCATTCTTGCAATGCGCAACGGAAAGATTTTTGTGGTTTGGGCTGATGCGGTGATTCTTGGAACAGGTGGAATCGGTCAAATATATCGTGAAACAACAAATCCAAAAGTCGCCTCCGCTGACGGTCATGCACTCGCCTACCGCGCTGGTGCAATCATGCGAGACCTCGAATTCATGCAGTTTCATCCTACGACTCTATATCTTGCTGGAACCGCTCGAGTTCTTGTAAATGAAGCTGTTCGCGGCGAAGGCGGCATATTGCGCAACAGACTTGGAAAACGTTTTATGCCTGATTATGACCCGAATGCCGAACTTGCACCACGTGACATCGTCTCACGCGCATGCATCACAGAAATGCATAAAACCAAGGACACAAACGTTTATCTAGACGTTACGCATCTTGACATTGAGAAACTTCGCAAGCGTTTTCCGAGTTTTACGAAAACATGTGAAAAATTTGATATTGATCTTATGACTGAGCTTGTACCTGTCCGACCGACAGCGCATTATTATATTGGTGGTGTGAAGGTTGATATAAACGGGAAAACAAGTATTGAGCGTTTGTATGCTGTAGGTGAGCTTGCGTGTTCGAGTTTTCATGGCGCGAATCGGCTTGGTTCGAATTCACTTCTGGAAGCTGTTGTGATTGGCTTACGTGCAGGTGTTTGTTCAGTCAATGAAACTGGGAGCGTTGGGAAGCAAAAGCAGCTTATTTCGGAAGGACCAACAAAGCGTGAAGATTTTGATGCTGACATCGACGACCTTACGAATGCTGTAAAATCTTTGATGTGGAACATGATGGGTGTTATCCGCGAGAAAGAAGGCTTGGAAAAAGCGTTGATTCGTCTGCATTCCTGGATGAGATACGCACTATTTAACGTGTTTAACGAACCAAAAGCATGGGAATTGCAGAATATGCTTACGATTGCAGCACCCATGCTCGAATCCGCCTTGAAACGTGAAGAATCCCGTGGTGTTCATTTCCGAAGTGATTTCCCTGAAATGAACGACAAATTCAATATTCACATTGACCTTTTCAAACCAAAATAGCTCAACTTCCTGAAGTCCTATTTTTTCTGAAAGTGATATTAAAATTCAATCGTCATTCTGAATGAAACAAAGTGAAGTGAATGAATCCAGATGTTCGCACGCTAGTGCTTTGTCAAGAAAGTAGTAAAGGCTTCAAAAAAAACTGTCATTCCCAACTCGATTGGGAATCCAGTAGAAGTCAGAATATAATATTGTATCAGCCTGGATTCCCGTTTTCACGGGAATGACAACCCTTCGAAACTTGCTTGACAGTGTACTAGGATTCTTCGCAAAAAAAGCATCAATTATGCCTCAGAATGACATGTACACCATTACATGCTTTCTACTACCATTTTTATTTTTTAATGAAAATTACTTGGAAAAATTCTTCATCGAATTCATTTATTTCGAGTACTTTGAATTTCAGACGTTCTGCTGTTCTAATAACGTTATCCTTTGAAGCGCCTGCATCGACGAGTATTTCAACCTGACCTTCTTTTATTTTCCGAAGTGTCAATTTCGTCCGTTGTGCAGGTATCGGGCATGAATACCCGCGTACATCAAGCTTTGTCATTTCCTCCATTTTATTTCTCCTTTTATATTTTATTTCATTTTTTCGCGCATTGTAAAACCGACTAACAGGCAGAATATTACGCCGATGATAACGATGTGCCAGCTGAATGTACCTAATCCTTTGCCTGATGCTGCAAGTCCGAAATTATGCGCAAATCCCGCACCGACAAGCATCCCAAGTACGAAAATGCCAGCATCGCCATCACCTTCTCCAGATAAAAAGACTTGCCTCCCAGGACATCCACCAGCCATTGTGAATGCGAGACCTGCAAGAATCATACCACCCATATTTCCGAACCAGTCTGTGTGTGCTGCTGGCTGTCCTTCGAAACCAGGATTAAATCCCGCTGACACGTCACCAACACCTGCAAGAATAAGGTTTGTGATAAAGGCTAATACAATAAATGCGATTAGACCGTTGAAAAGATGAAAATCTTTGAGCAAAACAAGGTCTCGAATTGCTCCAACCGTACAGAATCTGCTTCGCTGAGCCAGAAAACCCACGAGTAATCCTACAATTAATGAAATAATAAGTGGAGCAAACATTGCTCCGGGACCTTTAATCGAAAAGAATATCGGTGCTGAACCTGTCTCGCCAGATGCTGAAAATACGGGCTTTAGAATTGCAAAAGATAATAATACAAGAGCCAAAATGGGCATAATTAAACCGACTATTTTTGATGCTTTGTGATTACGTTTCAGGCTGAAGCCGTTTTTTAGCAGAAAAACTCCAATCACGATTCCGATAACCAAGCCAGTTATTCCGAAAATCGCATTCCAATCACCTCCTGCAAGTCTGAGCATTGCCCGCCAAGGACATCCGAGAAAAATCAATGCACCAATCATTGCGAAAAACCCAAGTAGAAAGCGAATTATCGGTGCTGAACCTGTTCTGGGTTTGAATTCTCTAAACATTAATGCTGCAATGAAAGAACCCAATATAAACCCGATAATTTCCGGGCGAATGTACTGCACCACAGATGCC
>JAIOTL010000041.1 GCA_021106775.1 Planctomycetota bacterium
TATGGTTTACATTATCGACCGACTTAACGGCAAAAAGTTAGAAGAAATTGTTGAAGAATTAGGTGGAAATATAGGTGGTGGTGGATGTTCGGGTGGAGGTGGAGGTGGTTGTGGTTGTGGTTTCAACCGTAAACCCAAAAACGTATCAAAAGACAAGATAAGATTGTTTGAAAATGAGCATCTGCTCCCAATCGCTGAAATCCAATACTTAATTAGTTCAGATAAGACTGAAGACAAATTCCGAGGAACGATACATTTATTCCGATTGATTAAACAGCAGAAAGATTGCTCATACATCGACGCTCTGAAACCTGCTTTTAGTGCTTATAATCCTAAGCTTATGAATTACATTGAAAAAAAACTGAAATATTTACTGACAAAAACGAGAAATTCCAAAACCAACAGCAAGTATCTTAAAAAATTTCTTTACACATTGTTTTCTGAGCAGAACCGATTTCGATTTCAATTCCTCAAGCTGATTTTCATTACGATGGATGAAAAATTCATCGACAGCTTCATCCAACTTTTGCTAAACGGTAAAATCACGATACAAAAAAATCAAGAAATCCTGATAGATTACATTGTTGAAAGCAAACGCACAAAATTAATTCCACGCTTGTTTAACTGGCGTTTCAAGGAAGGTATTAAAGATTATAATGTGCATATTTCAAATGAAGGAGCAGAAAATTATTACTATCGAAACATTAGCGTGAGTGATTTTTATGCCAGCATGTTGAAATTGAGTAGACATGACACTCTGCTCAGCACAATAGAAATGTTAAAGAAACTGGATACAGATAAATGCTGTGATATTTCTGAGCTTGGAAGATTATTTTACAAGGAAATTACCGGAACAAAATGTGATTATTACAATTATGACGATAAATACAAATATGATTCTGAAATCCTTGATTCGAATAAAGATTATTTACATGAAGTATATCTGTTCAAGAATGAGGATATCAAACGCCAATTTTATATGGCTGTTTCACGGAACTGCAGCCTTTATGTTGACAGCGTTATTTACAGCTGGTTTGAGGGTGAACAGGATGAATATTTGAAAAGGAAGATTTTGTGCGGATTCGCTGAAAATATTTTCAAATTTAAATCTGGTGGAATGTATAGCGATATTTATAGTCATATTGATGATGAAAAAGCTGACAAAAAGCTGATGAAATGGGAAATCCGCAATAATGAAATAAGATTCAAGCGACTTGCGGACATTGCGATTAATGACAATTCATCAAGTATCCGTGGTTATGTTTTTAGAATTGCACCATATTTTCGAGCGGAAACGGGCTGGCACCTAATTAAGCAAATTTTCGACTTTTACAAGCAAAGTTATTCGATTTCATATTATCTAACCGAAATCGACCAGCTTGAACCGGATAAATTACAGCTGATTGAAGTCGGTAAACTCACGCGGTATTTGTACATCTACCTTATTAATGGACTGGCATTTGAGAAAAATTCGATACCAGCATTTTTCGTGAAAGCTCTCGACATCCTCTCCCGTTAAATAAATTATTCATGAAACCTCAATGATATTGTATCTGGAAATTATCACAGATTTATTTTCCGCCAGCGACGGAGAAGCCGAATTCATCGCCAGCATCTTCACCAATAAGTTTTACATTTGCGTTTGATGCATCAATAATAGTAGATGGAGTTGAATTTCCAAAAAAGATGAATGCACAGCCGGAATTTGTACCGCCCTCGTCGTCAAATCGTGCGCCTACAATGACATCGTCAAAACCATCGACATTCACATCGCCTGCACTGCTAACACTTCCGCCGAACATGTAGTCAGCATCTATACCTTTGAGTTTTACATTTGCGTTTGATGCATCGATTATCGATGTCGGGTTTGAGCTACCAAAAAAAATGAATGCACAGCCAGATTCTCTTCCACCGTCGTCGTCTGATTCAGCACCGACAATAACATCGTCATAACCATCATGGTTTATATCATCTGCATTGCTGACGCTTATTCCAAAATTGTCATGAAAATCTTCACCGATGAGTTTAATATCCGCGTTTGATGCATCGATTACCGAAGAAAGATTAGAACTTCCGTAAAATATGAATGTGCAGCCGGAATTATATCCGCCATCGTCATCACCCCAGGCACCAACAATTACATCGTCAACACCATCGCCGTTAAAATCGCCTGCACTGCTGACGCTTGCGCCGAAAAAGTCGTGAGTATCTTCACCGATGAGTTTTACATCAGCATTTGATGCATCAATTACCGAAGATGGGCTAAAGCTTCCAAAAAATATGAATGCACATCCTGAGCAAGTTCCATTGTCAGAGTCATATTTGGCTCCGACAATGACATCGTCATAACCATCTCCATTTACATCGCCTGCATTGCTGACATTTTCGCCGAACTGATCATCAGCATCAGCACCAATTAATTTTACATTAGCGTTGGAGGCATCTACTACAGTAGTCCAATTGTATCTGCCGAAAAATATAAAAGCAGATCCTGATTGGTATCCGCCTTCTTCGTCATAGTGTGCGCCAACGATAACATCATCGTAACCATCGTTGTTCACATCTCCTGCACTGCTGACGCTTATGCCGAATTGGTCGTTAGCATCTCCGCCTATGAGTTTTACATCTGCATTTGATGCATCGATTACCGAAGATGGATTTGAGCTTCCAAAAAATATGAATGCACAGCCGGAATTGCCACCACCGTCGTCGTCTTCGTCCGCACCGACAATAACATCGTCATAACCATCATGGTTCACATCGCCTGCACTGCTGACGCTTACACCGAAATGGTCGCCTGTATCATCGCCGATGAGTTTTACATCTGCATTCGAAGCATCAATTCTTGGATTCCAGTTTTGCTTTCCAAAAAATATAAACACGCATCCTGATCTGTTTCCTCCATCGTCATCTGTTCTTGCACCAACAATTATATCTTGATAACCGTCACCATTGAAATCACCTTTAAGATAACAAAATCCTGTTCCTCTGATAGTGAAAGTGTATGGATTTTCATCGTAGTCGTTGTTTGCAATTGAAATTGTTGCGGAAATATTTCCCGCAGCAGATGGAATGAAAGTTATTGTGAAAGTTGTGCTGGCTGCAGGGCTGATTGGGGTTATGGTCGCAGATTGACCGATTGTAAACATGGCAGCATCTGTGCCAGTAACATCAATTAAATCGGGTGAACCAGCAAGCGTAAGTGGTGCTGTTCCAAGGTTTTCGATTGTAAATGTGATAGCAGAACTTGATTTTCCGACGTTAATTCTTCCGAAATCGTAACTGCCTGTGCCGGATGGAATGTTGTCTGTGCCTTGTTTTACGTTGATTTCAGGAGAAATCCCCGTTGCTGTAAGACTGAAGGTGTAGGGGTTTTCGTCGTAGTCGTTGCTTGCAATGGAGATTGTAGCAGATTTCAAACCGATGCTTGTAGGGTTGAATGTGATTGTGAAAGTTGTTGAATTTCCAAATGTTACAGGATTATTTGTTGACGATTCGTCGACTGTAAACATTGCTGCATCAGTACCGGTTATCTCAATCAAATCTGGCGAACCGGTCAGATTAAGGTCGATTGTACCTAGATTTTCAATTGTAAAAGTAATCGCTGAACTGGAATCACCAACGAGCGTATTGTTAAAATTGTAAATACCCGATCCAGAAAATATATTTTGCGATCCTTCCTTAATATTGATTTCCGGCGCTGTAATGCCATTTCCTGTAATCGAGAAAAAGTACGGATTTTCGTCGGAGTCGTCATTTGCGATGATGATTGTTGCGGATTTTGTGCCGATGCTTGTTGGGCTGAATGTGATTGTGAAAGTTGTAAAGCTTCCAGGATTTATCGGGGTTTCTGTTGATGTTTGATCAATTGTGAATTGGACTGCATCCGCTCCACTAATTATAACCAAATCTGACGAACTCGTTAACAAAAGTTCAGCAGAACCCAAATTTTCGATGGTGAATACAATAACTGGGCTGGTTTCTCCAACTTTCACATTGCCGAAATCGTAAACTCCAGAACCTGATACAATATCGGTCGTGCCTTGTTTAACATTGATTTCAGGAACAACACCAGCACCTTTTATCTCAAAAGTGTACGGATTCTCATTGCTGTCATTGTTGTCAATGGAAATTCTTGCAGAGCTGGCACCTTCTGACGTTGGGACGAACGTTACAGTGAAAGTTGTCGATTCTTCTGGTTTCAACTCGGTTTTGGTTGCAGTTTGATCGATTGCAAACTCAGCAATATTTGCGCCAGTAATGATGATTGTGTCAGGCGTATCCGCGAGTTTCAGCAATGTATTTCCAGTATTTTCGATAGTAAATATAACAGCAGAGCTGGAATCTCCAACCCGCACATCACCGAAATCGTAAACACCTGTGCCCGACGGAATTTCAGTTGTGTCCTGCTTGACAACCATCTCAGGTGTAGGATTTATCAGCACCCCACATCCACTCGAAACTATAAAAGTCAACGATAAAAAGCCAAATATAAGGATTGATCTCATCACTATTTACTCCATTTTGAAGTATTCTATGTTTGTTTGCTCAAGTGACATGATTTAAGCCTTGAGTGGAAAGCAATCGAGCATTTTACAATTATACCATTTTTTGCCACATTTTCTCAACAATATTTTCAGCATTTTATATTACCATTTAATGATAAATTAACACGCATTTGAGTCTGTAAGTTTGTTTACCTCAATAATTATCTTACATTGGATTCATAAATATTAAATAATCACACGAAAATATTCACCAAATTTCATATACTTTTCAACAAGCAAGCAACCATTATGCAAACGCAATCGGTGTAATCTTCTTGTTGTATCTGCATTCAGCCTTAAGCTCGTTTTAATTTATTATATATTTTATTGTACAGATTGAAAACGTAAATTAGCAGAAAATCTATAAGCATTTTTATGACTCATAAAAGCTCAAGAACGAAAAAGAATGAACGCAATAAAAAAAGGTTAAAGCTGATTCGCTCTAACCCTTGTATATTCTGGCGAGGACGAAGGGACTCGAACCCTCAACCACCGGATCGACAGTCCGGTACTC
>JAIOTL010000084.1 GCA_021106775.1 Planctomycetota bacterium
CGAAAGTACCAGTAAATGAAACAATAAAGTGCTTATCCAATTTATTCATAAATTGAATATTCTCTGATAACTTTGAACCTGAATTATTCTTCTTACATCCAATGAAAAAAACTCTATCATTGATATTTTTTTCTCGTTTTGCAATCTTTACTCCCCATTCAATAAATGATGGCATCATAGAAGTTAAAGCACTTGCACCACGTAATGCTTTTTTAAATATTCGAAATTCGTGAAATAAAGCTATTCGTCCTAACCATTTAATCCAGGACGGAATTCTTTGCAGGAATAACTCAGGCCATTCATCTCTAATATCAACAATTACTGGAATATTATTATCCTTTCCAAATTTAACTGCCTGATACGCTAAATCATAAGGTGGTGTAGATGCAATAATAATATCTGGTCTCTCTTCACCTAAGACCTTCTTCTTAAATTTATGAGCAATCTTTCTGTGGCTAACAAACCTTCTTAAGGAAATGTGTTTTACATAACTGATTCCTTTTAATGCAAAAATGTTAATGCCATTATCTAATTTGACTTTATTATCTTCGTTAAATCTCCATTTTTTTCTAGCATGTTCAAAAGCACTTGTCCACCATAACACCTTATGTCCTCTTTCAACCAGTTTTTCTGCAAGCATTGCCGTACGCATTTTTCTTACGTTGTCTTCAATGGGCAATATTTCACCAGTTTGAATTAGCCAAACTTTCATTGAGTTCTCTTTATGTTTAGGAAATGCTTGTGCAAATTGCTTCAAGTAAGTTTATCGAAATATGAATTAGTGAATTTTATAGAAAAAACAGCTTTTTACTCTTTATAAGGTTTCTTTTTATAAAGAATTATAATCATTCTAAACATTTTTGTCAATATATCTCAGAAACGAATTGATTTTTACATGCATTTATTCGATTGTATTAAGTTGACGAATTTACTTAAGGATGCTGATGACCAGATTTTACGAGATTGTTTTCGACTGGGTGGTACTTCTTTTCGCTTATGCCTTCTCATATTTAATGCATTATGAGTGGACGCTTGATTTCCAAGGCATGAAAATCCTGATTTTCACCGCACCCTATATCCTGATTCTACAGTATTCGATGCTTTCAGTGTTCGGCGTACCAAAATTCATTTCATATTACATTGGTTTCAAGGAAGCAAAAAAGATCATATTCGCATTGAGTACAGCAGCATTCACGCTTTTCGCGGTTTATATAATCGCAAGTACACTTAAACAGTACTTTATACATCGAATCTACGTCATGATTCCCATCAGCGTAATAATTATCGATTCTTTAATCGCATTTATCGGACTCACAGGGATTCGCGTACTTAGACGCATGCATAATGAAAAAGTTGTCAATATAACAGCAAGTTTTGACAGAAGAATCATGGCTGAAAAGCTAAAAGAAAAAGGTATTCCAACCTTATTAATTGGTGCAGGACAGGCTGGCATCATTGTCTCCAAGGAAATCGACCATCAACCAAAACTCGGTATCAAAGTACTTGGGTTTATTGACGATGACGAGAAAAAAGTCGGCAAAACAATTAATGACATCAAAGTGCTTGGCACAACAAGTAAGCTTGAAAAGATAATCAATGAAAACAAAATAAAACAAGCAATTATCACGATTTCAGCGGTTTCTGGCGACACCATCCGCAATATCACTAATCAATGCAAAAAACTTGGACTATCCACTAAGATTATGCCCGGGATTTCAGATATTGTCAGCGGTAAAGTGAATCTTTCAAGAATCCGTGATGTGAACATTGAGGATTTACTCGGTCGTGATCCGGTCAGGCTTGAAATTGATAAGATTGCGGATATTATCGAAGGGAGAATTGTGCTGATTTCCGGCGCAGGTGGAAGTATCGGTTCGGAGCTTTGCAGACAAGTTGTCCAATACAACCCTCGAACTCTGATATTGATTGATCATTCCGAAAACAGTATGTTTTATATTCATGGTGAGTTGACGCGAAATTTTCCGAATGTTCCTCTTATTCCTTTCATTGTCAATATTTGCGATATACAAAGAATTGATCAGATTTTCGAAGAATATAAACCAAATATGGTTCTGCATGCCGCTGCTCACAAGCATGTGCCAATGATGGAATGGAATCCCGGTGAAGCAATAAAAAATAACGTCATTGGAACGAAAATTCTCGCTAATACTGCTGATAAATATGGAACCGAGCTTTTTGTGATGATTTCTACTGACAAAGCAGTTAATCCGACCTCGATTATGGGTGCATCAAAAAGAGTTGCTGAAATCTACATCCAAGCAATGTCTCAAGCAAGTGAAACCAGATTTGTCGCAGTGCGCTTTGGCAATGTTCTCGCAAGTGCAGGCAGTGTTATTCCAACGTTTAACCGACAAATTAAGGACGGTGGTCCAGTAACCGTTACACATCCGGACATGCGCAGATATTTCATGACTATTCCTGAAGCCTCTCAACTAGTACTGCAAGCAGCAGCAATGGGTGAAGGAGGTGAGATTTTCATTCTCGACATGGGAGAACCGGTAAAAATAGTCGATTTAGCACGTGACCTTATCAAACTTTCAGGATTTGAGCCTGAGGTTGATATTCTTATTCAATTCTCAGGCATAAGACCTGGAGAAAAGCTTTTTGAAGAATTGTCCGTTAAAGGTGAAAATGCGGCAAAAACGCGGCATCCGAAGGTGTTCATCGGTAAGATTAAAACAAATAAGCTGGAGGATGTTAAACTTTGGATTTCTAAGCTTGAAACATCAGCAATAGAATTCGACAGCGATTACGTAAGAAAAACACTCATCGAAATAATCCCTGAATATTGTCCATAAACCTGGAAATTTTTGAAAATGCTGATATTTCAACCTTTGCATCAAAAACTTCAGCATAATTCTGCATTACTTCCAGAAAATAAAAATGAGATAAAAAAATTCTGATATATCTTAATTATATCGATTCTAAAATCCGATAATGAAAAAAGTTAAAATCAGACTATGCTCTGTCTGATAAATACTTTCTCCTTTTTCCCGAGGTTTTAATGTGTAAAGAAGAACTTCTACGTAAAATCAAAGATAAAACTGCTATTATCGGAGTTGTCGGCTTAGGCTATGTCGGACTGCCTTTCGCTGTTGAAAAAGCAAAGGTGGGTTTCAAAGTCGTTGGAATTGAGCAGAATTCCGAACGTGCAAAAAACGTTAACGAGGGCATAAATTATATCGGCGATGTTGATGATAATGAGCTCAAAGAAGTGATTGACAAAGGTTTAATTACCGCTGTCTTAAATTTTAATGATGTATCCGAAATGGACGTCATTGTCATTTGCGTGCCAACACCTCTGACAACGAATCTGACGCCAGAAATGAAATATATTATCAGCGTAACCGAGCAGATTTCTAAACATTTGCGTAAAGGTCAGCTCATTTCGCTTGAATCGACGACTTATCCGGGCACAACTGAAGAAATCATGGTTCCGATACTTGAGAAAAACTCAGGTTTGAAGGTTGAGGAAGATTTTTTCGTTGCACATTCACCAGAGCGCGTTGACCCGGGGAATTTACGTTACACAACGAAAAATACTAATAAAGTTGTTGGTGGAGTTGGTCCTGTTTCGCTTGAAGTTGCCATGAAATTTTACATGCAGACGATTTTGCAAATGGTGCCTGTGTCATCCGCAAAAGCTGCAGAACTCGTAAAAGTTTTCGAGAACACTTACAGAGCAGTCAACATCGCACTTGTGAATGAATTGACTCTGCTCTGCGACCGCATGGGCTTGAATATCTGGGAAGTCCTTGATGCTGCGTTTACCAAGCCTTTCGGAATTCAGCCCTTTTATCCCGGACCTGGTGTCGGCGGACACTGCATCCCGCTAGACCCGCATTATCTCGAATGGAAAGCGCGTGAATACAATTTTAATACGCATTTCATCAACCTGGCAGGTGAAACAAATCGCAAAATGCCTGAATTTGTCAGAGATAAAACGTGTCGGGTTCTAAATAATCTCGGTATTGCAATTTCTCGCGCAAAAATCCTTGTACTCGGAGTTTCTTACAAAGCCAACTTAAACGACTGGCGCGAATCACCTGCAATTGACGTTATCAAGCTTCTGCAAAAATCAGGCGCAAATATTTCTTACCATGACCCATATGTATCTAAGTTTGATGATAAGTACAAAGGCGTTGCGTTAAAAGGCGTTGAGCTGACAGACGAGGCAATTAAAAATGCTGACCTCGTGTTAATCACGACAAATCACGAAAACATCGACTA
>JAIOTL010000184.1 GCA_021106775.1 Planctomycetota bacterium
CAGTTTGCTGAGTAAATTTTGTAATTTGCATATCATTGGCAAATCACTACCAGTTTATTGCGCCGCCGCCAACATCCTCGAATTCATATGCAGCACCCGAACCTATGCCAATATAATTCGTAAAAGTTAATGTCCCGTTTGTGTACGTTGTCGAACCATAAGTCCATACATTTATAACTTATAAATAATGTTTTTTTCTGCATTAACGAAAAAAATGGAATAAAAATGCAAAAAATTATGTCTTATTAAACAAATGTTTGAAACCTAAGTTTTAATTGAGTGTTTATAGTTAAAAATAGAGGTGAATAATGGATGAAATTAAGAAAGATACGTATGCCAGACTGATTGAGTCAGCGGGAATGCTGTTCGCCCAAAAAGGCTTCAAAGCTACAACCATCCGCGAAATATGTGAACACGCTGATGCCAATATCGCATCGGTCAATTATTATTTTCGTGATAAAAAGAAACTGTTTCTCGAAGTTCTGCTTTTTGTCATCAACATATCGCAGGAAAAATTCCCGGTTGAAAGAATATATGAAGAGTTCGAAAGCTCAAAGGAAAAGCTTCACGAATTCATCAAAGATTATGTAATGCGCAGATTCTCGCCGGAATTTCCAAGATGGTTCGGCAGATTAATCAACCGTGACACCATTTTTGAGCATCCAGAGGTGCATGATTTAATTATGCAAGAATTTAGCAAGTTCAGCCTTTTCCTCAGACCGTTTCTATCGAGTGTGCTTGATGTGAACATGGATTCTATTGTTGTTAAGCTTTGTGAGACCAATATTCTCGGAAATGTTCGATTTCTCACTGGACCGATTTTTCTTAAGCATCATCCACTTTTCAACAAAGAGATTACAAGCGATTTACTCGATAAACTAGTCGATTTTGTCGCAGATTATACATTTGCAGGAATATGTGAAATCAGGGACAGACTTCAGCAAGAAGGGAATGATAAATATGAAATATAATATATTAATTTTGATGATTGTCGGATTAATGCTGACATCTTGCAGCTTTTCACCAGAAATGGAAAAAAATGCTGAAATTGCGAAACCGATGAAAGAATTTTCGACTTCGGGGACAGACAAAGTCAGCAAATATTGGTGGACAACCTTTGACGACAATAAGCTGAACTACATCATCAATATCGGCTTGAAAAAGAACCTCGATATTACAATTGCATGGGACAGACTGGAGCAGGCACAAGCGATAGCGAAAAAAGCTGGGGCAATGTATTCTCCAACATTAACCGCTAGTACAGGTTATTCGTTTACATCCCCATCACAATCACCGACGACACCAGGCACTGAGCCTGATGATTACGACTCAAGATTTTCCCTTGGTTTTTCGACAAGTTATGAAATTGACCTCTGGGGAAGAATAAGTGCAGGAAAAAAAGCGGCAGGTTATAGTTTTCAGGCTTCCGCGCTTGATGTGCAAACAACAGCAATTACAATCAGTTCAAGTATTGCGACAAATTGGTATCAACTTGTTCAACAGTACAGTAAGTTGAAATTGTTAGAATCTCAGAATGAATTGAACGAAAAATTCTTACAGATAACAAAAAACAATTACAATCAGGGGCAAGCTCTGATTTCGGATGTATATCAACAGCAACAGCAGATTTCTACAAAGCAAAATGAAATTACGCTCACAAAAATGCAGATTGAATTGATTGAAAACAGTCTTGCCTTGCTGCTTGCAGAAACTCCAGATTATCAAATAAATGTTCAAGTTGACAAATTTCCCGACCTGCCACCACTTCCCGACACAGGCATACCTGCGGAGTTGTTAAACAGACGTCCTGATATCATGGCTGCATACTTCAGAGTTGCTTCTGCAAACGAAAGAGTGGGTGAGGCAATCGCAAACAGATACCCAAAACTAAGCATTTCCGCAACTTATTCTGGAAACGGTGATTCATTTGAAACACTTTTCAGCAATTGGATATTGAATCTGGCATCAAATTTAACTCAACCGTTGTTCGACGGTGGAAAGCTTGAATCAGAAGTTGATAGGACAGAAGCTGCAACGCTAGAAAAACTTCATACGTATGAAAAACTCGTTCTGTCCGCATACAAAGAGGTTGAAGATGCACTAGCAACTGAGATGCGGTATCTTGAATACCAGAAAAAACTCAGAACTCAGCATGAACTTGCACAAAAATCATTAAGCGTTTTGCGCAAAAAATATCAAAACGGCACAATCGATTATCTGAAAGTTCTTAATCAGCTGCAAAGTCTGCAAAGCATTGAAATACATCTTCTGGAAGTGAGATATACACTGATTTCAAACAGAATTAAGCTTTACAAATCTTTAGCAGGTAGCATAAAAATTTCAAAATAAACATAAAAGGAGTACAGTAATGAAGAAAATTTTTGCAATATTAATCGGAAAATTCCTACCTATCGTTATTTTCTTGGGTGGTGGATTAGCAATCGCAAACAACTACATGACAAACAAGATGCATGTTATGCCTGCAAAACAGCAGAAGAAGGACACACTTGTTAGTGTTACAAAACTAAAAGCAAGCGATGAAATAATTGAAATCAATGCTTTAGGCACAGTAATTCCTGCAAAATCGATTACAATCACTCCGGAACTCGGTGGCAAAATCATCGAGATGAATAAAAATCTTGAACCAGGTGGTTTTATCAACGAAGGCGAATTGATTGCGCAGATTGACAAACGAGACTATGAAACAATTGTCGTTCAACGTCAGGCACAGGTCGCAGATGCCAGCTTTAATATTGAAATCGAGGAAGGTAAACAGAAAATCGCAAAATCTGAATGGGGATTGCTTGACGATGATACAAAATCGGAGGCAAATAAATCTTTGTTACTGCGTACACCACATATTGACAGATTGAAATCGAATTTAAAATATGCTGAAAAAGCTCTTGCGAAAT
>JAIOTL010000061.1 GCA_021106775.1 Planctomycetota bacterium
AAAAACAAGGTCAAGCATCAACGCAATCATGATTAAAACGACAAAAACCCGATTCAGAGATGACGTATAAAAGAAGCTTATGAAGAAGACTGAAACCAGCCCAATTGAGGACAAAATCAGTCCTAACTGCAGAACTGAAGACGAAATGAATTTTAAACCATAATCGTTGTTGATATTTAGAATTATAAACAAAAATACAATTAAAATTACTCCGCATGTCATTGCCCAGCGTCCGCCGAAATCCTGTTCAGAGCGATTTCCAAAAGTTTTGAGAAAAAACATGATTGAAACGAAAGGTATCAAGAATATTAAAATTCTGAAAGGGAATTCTCGACCGTCGGTTAAAAGGATTTTAGATAAAACTTTGTCCGTAATGTCAGTGGTTAAAAGCTCAAATCCGCTTAGATAGCCTGCAGGTATCTCTTCAGTAATTTCTAGGTTTACCAACGGGACAGCTCTTTCGAGTGAAAACCATTCGAGGAAGAATCCAAGCAAAGCAATTATAGCGAAAAAAGCTGCGATTTTATTGATGTTTCGAAATTGTCGTTTTTTTCGTTCTTCCTGTTTTTTGTTTTCTACCTGCAATTGCTTGCGTTTCTGCTGCATTCGGTCAAATTTATCATGCAAATCATCAAGCACAGTTTCAATCTGATTTCTTTTCGCATCCTTTGCAAACTCGTAACTTTGCTCGGTTATACGCATCACATCATCGATTTCATTGAACACAGATGTTTCGTATTTTTTTGAATGCAATTCCGCATGCTCCCTTTCTCTCAGGGTTTCTGCATCCAATCTCTTAGTAATTCTGTGCTTCTTGTTATATTCGTGTTTAATTTGTTCTTCGTAGCTAATGAAAAGCTTGTCCCAAATGCTGTCGATGTGTGCAAAAGCACCAAGAGGTTCTCGAACCTGAAGATGCGGAAGTATCTCCTTCTCAATAATAATGTCATTAAGTTTTAAGAGGAAATCATGAGATACCATTTTGAGCTGTAATGATTCAAAAAGTATTTTCTCAATTAGATTGCTATAGTTGGAAAGTGCTTCATATCCTTGCTCGGTAATCAGCCTGCATTCGTAAAGAGCATTTAAAAGCGTTTTATCAATGAGGGTGATTGATTCGAAGTTTGATTCTTCGATAAGCAGGAAAACATGGCAGATTTCCTTTTTATATTCTTTGCTGAAGCCCAGATCCTCGATTATGCAGTCAATTGCAGCTTCAAAATTAATTAATACATCGTTAACATGAGGAGAATTAGCAGGTTTTGGCGTTTTATATTCGAATGATACACTGGTGTTCTGCTTCTTTTTTAATCGAGATGAAATTACAGCGGTGTCAGTACGAGTAGACGCTGCTGAAGTTGAGCGCCTGTTTGCTTTCTTATAAATCCTGACCGCCTTTTCGATTTTGCTGAAATTTTCTTTATCAAAAAACTTAGCTGGATTCGAAGGAAATGAATTAATAAATCCAACTGCCTGCTTGTCTATGATTTCTTCATTTCTGTATATTTCAAGCATTGTGTCTTTAAGCAAATCAACCTGAATAAGTATGCTAATTTCTGGAAACCTAAAAAGTCCCGACCGGATTAAATCTGTGAACCTTGTTTCATCCTGCAAAATAACACCATTGACAATTTCATCCAACTCACCTTCAGTAAGAATGCCCATGTGTGTCTTCAATTTCATAAGGTGTCCATCATTCATATAGCCTATACGATGAATTCTCTCTATTGAATCTTTTTTGAAGAAACCCATTTCAAGAAGCTTGCGAATTGAGTCGGTAATTTCAAAATTGACGGGCTTTTCGATATGGCAGTGATTTTTTAGGAAATTCTGAATAAATCCTTTAATATCGTTACTGAATTTGGTTGGTAATTTTTCGTGCTGTCTTAAAAACAATGCGTAATATCCCAAAATAATTTCCTTGAGTTCTTCTTCCTCCGATTGAAATCCCAGGTCGGTGATTACTTTTTCGTTTGATGCTAAAAGCTGATGTGCCTGTTTTTTCACTCTTTTATATTCCCGCTTGGTTTTCTTATTACTTTGCCCTTTAACGAATTTAAAAAGGAAATAACCGACAATTGCTGAGAATATGACAGTTGCAACGCCGCTAGGCAGAAAGCTGAATATTTTTGTTCCTCGAGAAAAACCCATGCAGAGACTTGAAATTAGCATGAAAAACATCATTAACCAAGCCCAGAAGCCGATTTTGAGTTTGATGAGATATGAAGGTACAAGGTTTATCAATTGTTCGCTGTTGACCGATTTAAATAACCTGAGCTGATATTTTCCGAATTTGTCAAGATGCAGAAGCAGCAATGTGTTGTATATCTGGAATTTTTTGTGTCTGTGAATAAAAGGCAGGTTTTCAATTGGTGTTTGGTAAAAAAGTTTTCTTAGAAATCTGCTTATCATTGTTGGATGAGAATCGTTGACAGCACCTCTGTAAAATGAGTAGAACATTAATTCTTTGCGTGATTTTTTGAATGAATATGACGAGAATCCATTGATCCATTCGCGTTTGCGCTCGACGAATTCTTTTTCGGATGAATGCAGATGTGGGTAAATTATTTCGTCAGGCACTTTTTCGTAATTGGCTTTGTTGAGATATTGTATCAGCAGAGAAATGAATTCAGATTTGAAGTTGCCTTCTTCGATGTCGAATTCGCGGTCAAACTCGAAATCGTAAAATAATTCATTATCTGGTGAGAATGGATGATATACGTATTTCATGCGGCGCTGGTTTTCATATAATCGATGGTGATAATAATATACCATGATTTCGAAGAGGTCGCGAATCTGTTCAGCCTCAGCATTTTTGCGAAAAAGTATCTTACAGTGTGAGGAAATTCTGTTAATTAGCTCCGAAACAGGTATTGGAATAAAATTATCGTGGGGGCTTTTTAATTTTTTGCTGTTCTTGCTCATTTTTCACCTAAGTTTTTTTGATATTTTAACATAATTTTTAAATGATAATTCTTTTATAATTTCAAAATGTTAAGGAAATATTATTGCATCCTGCTTATTATTTTTGACAATATTTTATATATTTACTCATACTTACTCAATCTTTTGAAGTGTTTAACCTGAATATAAATTAATTAAACGTTTTTTTATTTCAGAGATTTCACGCATGATAATTTGTTCATCGTAATTAGATGTTTTGTCGTGCTTAAGTTTACTGATAAGAAATTCTGCCAGTTCAATTAAACCCTGTGCACCTGAATGTGTAACCTGAATTTGTTTTAGTGAATGCTTTACAAAATCCTCTATAATGATATGTTTAATAATAGCAACATCATCTGCCAGTTCGAACCACATTTTAAGAGCTAATATACCTGATTGTGCATTATTATTTAATTCAGCATTGGTCTCATTGTTCATGTAAATTGCTGGCAATTCACCATTCGTTTCATTCTTGTAGGCAGTAAAATCTTTGTATAACCTAAAATAGGTATAATAAACGAAATTGTTTTGATTGTTACTGGTTGCGAAATCTGCAAATACTCTATCAAAAACTCTTATAATGTTATTTAGCAAATGAGGAAATGAATTATTAACTGTTTTCCATATTTTTTGAAAAAAATAGAAAATATGTTCGGGATAGGCATTTTTATGATAAGGTATTATTTTTTCAAGTAAAATAAGCAGACTTTCCTCTGCCTTTAAAAACATACTAAATGATGCATAGAATTCTAAAATTGCTACATATATATCAGTTCGTTCAGAAGATAATAAACTTTTGCCGAAATATTTTTCGTAATTAACTATTTTTTCTACTTTGCAAATAAAAGCACTTGTTTCTGTGAATTTTCCAGTTAATGAATATGCATCAAGCATTTTTATAAGCAGCTTATGTAAAGGTAAAGTATTTGTAATCAGGTTATTATTCTTCACAAGTTTTTCTATTTTATCAAGAATTTTGGTTAGTAGTGCTACCGATTCATCAGTCCTACGTTTATAACAAAGGTGTATTGCATAATTAACTTGTGCTTTATAATATATAGTGTTGCTTGATTCTTTCCAAGCATATATATGACTCCTTATTATTTTTCTATTAGATATTACACTAATAAATATTTTCGACAAGTCCAGATACTTAATGCTAATTATATTTATATACTGAGATTCTTTAATTTTGATTTCATCTGTCATTTTAATAAACAGGCGATTGGCATTTATAGCATTATTTTCTTCTGAAAGATTATAGTTAGAAATACGATAAATAGTATCATTCTGATGTTTACCAGCGATGTAATCAAGAATTTTAATTATTGAAATCATATATTTATCGATTATGTACTTTGATTTATACTTTTCAATAATCTTATTGATAATTATAAATGAAATTTCTGCAAAAGCGTTATTACTGAGAATCTTGTTCCATGTTTCTATATCCTTATTTATAATTAATATTGCTTCTATATCAAGAAATTCAAATAATGGTATTATTTTAGAACCAATTTCAGATTTTATTAATATTTCAAGTGATATATTAAATATAATTTCGTTTATTTTGTTTTCGCATTCTTTTTTCCTAATCATAATAATAGTAGAATATAGCTTGAATATTGTTTCA
>JAIOTL010000199.1 GCA_021106775.1 Planctomycetota bacterium
CTCGGTGAGGAAACCGAAAAAGCAAACGTTGAAAGAAAAGATATTCTTCGCCTTGTTTCAGACCTTGAAGATGAGGCGGAAGATCTTAGAGAACGTTTGTCAAGACTTTCAGAACCTTTCAAGAAAGCGATTCGTGCACATAAAGAACGGTTGGCAAGCCTTGAGAAAAACTTCGTCGAGCTGAAGGGAAAAATTGTTGAGGATATTAAATCTGAAGGCAAACTTAGACCTTCGCAAGGAGCAGACGGCGTAATCACGTTTACGGACAGAATGAACAAGAATTATAATATTGACCTTGGCAAAGCGGATAAGATAGTTCCAGGCATGAGATTCATCGTTTACAATGAAGTTGGCGGTGAAATGAATGTCAAAGGTTTGCTTGAAGTTCTGGTTTTGAGACAAGAACATTTCGCAACTTGCGGCTTGATAATCAAGTATCCAGGTGCAGAGATTCTCAAGGGTGACAAGATAAGCAATCCGTTCTTCAGAAAAGTCAACGGCAAAGCAGAATTCCTTACAGTTGCATTCATCGGCAAGTTCGAACCGCCAGAATCAAATGTCAGCAACGCTCAGATGAAAACATATCTGACTGAGCTTGGCGTTAAGGTTGTGGATGAGCCTACAACTTCGACAGACCTAATTATTCTGTCAAAACCGATTACCAAACTTGCGATTAGAACTGCGGTGGAAAAACGGTATTTGAATGAGTTAAGACCGAAGATAGGATTCGATGAACTCGAAGTAAGGGACATTCTTATTTATTTCTATGACCAGTAATGAGTAGAAAAATTCTAAGAACCTGTCGGCGGCGGCAGGTTTTTTTTATGGAAAAAAATAAGGGTGTAGAAATTATTTCGAAGAAAATTTTGCGATTTCGTGATAAACTCAGCGAAATTATTTCAAATACGAAAAATTATGAAAAAATCTCTTTTACTGCTTATCATCATTATTGCCTTACTCGGTTGTTCTACGACACCTCCCAAAGAATCACCAACGGAAGCGTTTCAGGATTATCTGGATAGTGGGAAGTTTTATCTTGAGCACCAGCAATTCAGCGAGGCGTTAAAATATTTCCGTGCTGCACTAATCGAAGCACAAACAGTCGATAATCTATACGGACAAGCAGTTGCGCTTCTGTCACTGTCGCAGGTGATGCAGAGTACTGTTGATGGGAACAGCAAAGGGAACGAGAGCGAGAACTTGGCTGTGCTTTATTTCAATCAGGCATCAGAAATAATTCCATTAATCAGCAAGGAACAGCCTGATGTCAGCCAATACTACCTGAACCTGATTTACGGTCAATATTATGAAATTTTAGCGTATTTTGACATTATGAAGGGTGATAAGCCAAAAGCTCTTGAAAATTTAAAAACTGCTGAAAAATACTACGAAAATTCGATACAATAAAACAATATGTGAATCTGAATAATCCTCTGCTAATTTTTGTCGATTAGTACTTTATCGATATGGAAGGATTTTACTTTGGTCGAATACAACGGGATTAAAATCAGAGTTTTGGGGGATTCAAGTCCGTTTTCTAAGACGGGAAAATCTTCCGGATATCTTATTTCAATTAAGGACAAAAATTTCCTTGTCGATTGCGGCGCACCAATTTTTCAGATTCTCGACAAAGAAATTATCGACAATCTCGATGGCGTAATTATCACACACCTGCACGATGACCATAAACGCTGGTTCACCGACCTCGCACTCTACCGATATTACGTTACTAAATACAAGCGAAGAATAAAATTACTAACCTCTGAGCCGTTGCTAAAAGATTTGCGGGAAACTTCTATTAACCCACTGCAAAGAACACTTTCGCCTGATTCCACAAAATCTATCGATGTTCCTTACGATAATTTCATCGAGGAAATTAGACTTGGTCCGAAAGCAAAATTCAGAATCGACAATAAAAGTCTGACAACCCATCATGACGGTGCCTGGCGCGTGATGAATCAAGATAATGACTATCTTTCACCTGAACAAGCCAAGGTTATCATTCATCCTGAAACATTCTCCAAACGCATGCTTTTCAACGACCCGATGATAAACCTCTGGATTGAGCCTGAATCATTTTATCCCTTCGATTCCAAAATTTTCTATGAAGATAACAGAATTTTCGAGTACGAAGGCATAAAAATCGAGGCATTCAAAAGTCATAATTGGCATGGTTTGACGGGTATAGGCATAAAAATTTCGACTGAGAATGAGTCAGTTTTTTTCTCCGGCGACACAATCTACAATCTTGATTTGTTCGAAAAACTTGCAAAAGATGTTCGCGATGTGGATATTTCGCATATGCAGTTAAATGAAGCGAATTTCACTGATTCTCATTTAATCATTGGCGATATTAACGATTTTATTCAGAAAACCTGGTCGGATGAAAGACTTGACAATGCAAAATCGATGTATGAAAAGAATGTCGTATTTCATGAGGCGACAAATTGGGAATCCGCAATTCATACAAATTATAAAAACATCAACAGCATCAAGGCAGATGAGATTATTCTCGTCCATACGCCCGACCATTTTGTTTCAAATCAGATTCTAACTCACCATGACAAAGTATTTGTTGTCATCAAAAACAATGTTTGCGAGCAGGTTGATAAAGAATTATTCGTGATTAATGCTGATTACTATTACCGAAACACAACCGATTTCTTCGTAGGATTTATTTCCGAATCAGGCGAGTTTAAAGTTATCGAGAAAGAGCATAAGCTTTTGGACATAATTTCTTCGGGCGAACGAACCAATCACAAGGTTTTATGCAGGATAAATCTGTTTCAGGACATTCAGGGGAAATATTTCGAATATCTGTTAGGCGTTCAGAGTTCATATAGACTCAGAGACGATGGAAAGGTCGAGAAGATAATTACAACAGAAACCGGCTCATTTGCCAAGGTTGTTAAATCGATAAAACGAGTTCATTCGCCATTTTCCATGCCGGTAAACGACCCAAAAAAATCTGACACAGGCATTCGTTATAAGTCATAGTCCACGTTCAAAATTCGAAATTATGTCATTGCGAGCGACCATCGGGAGTAAGCAATCTCAGTGAATCCATCGAATGGTTCATTCACACAACTGATTTACATGTGGCAAAACCGTTGGTTCGTCGCAACAATGGATATTCTTCGCTTACGCTAACAGAAATCGTCAAGTATTCGACTGAGCTACCATTTCTTCAGGTTAAAATCGATGGAACATAGGGATTGCTTCGCTCGTAATTACACCGGAGAAGTCTGAATTATCTTTTACGTCGACGGATTAATTTTCTGATTGCTCCTCGTTTTGCGCGTTTATCCAGTGTTTTCTTCTGTGATACTGGTGGTGGTGCAGGATGTATATCTTCTGTTTGCTTTGAGGATTCAGGTTCATGAATTTCGGTTACTGTATTTCTATCGGTTGTTTCATCAGGGTCATGTTCATCAGTTTTTGGTTCGCGAATCTCAGTAATCGCGTTTCGGTCGGTTGTTTCGTCAGGGTCAGAATTCTCAGGCTGAACCATTTCACTCACATCCACAGTTTCATCATCCGAATGCTCAAAGGGCTTTATTTTTGCATCGGATTTAACTTTCTCCTCTTTCAAAATCTCGCTTAAATCGACAGTTTCATCATCGGTATTGAGATTTTTATGTGCTTCCGAGGATTTTGAATCTGTGACTGCAAGGACAATCGGCGGAGGTGGTGCGACAAGCTGTTCAGGTGGTTCGATCGTTTCAACGCGTTCTTTAGGCGGAAATTTTACTCGACCAGCTCTGGGTTTATGAGTGTGAATGTGTTTTTTATGTTTTGGTAGTTGTTTTTTTGATAATGCAGAAGCCACAGCTTTCAATTTAACCGCAGAATCACCGTCAATCAGTTTCTCTAAACTGGTTCGAGCATTATCAAGAGCATTCGCGACATCACTGGCACTTTTGTATCGATAATCAGGATTTTTTGCCATCATTTTCATTACAATGATTCTTGCAAAAGGCGTTATATTTTCGTTAACAGACCAGGGATCGGGAACAGGATCGTTCACATGCTTTGTCATAACTGTTGTAGCATTACCCGAATATGGTGTATCTCCTGTGAGCATGTGATAAAGCGTAGCACCCAGAGAATAAATATCCGCCCTTGCGTCGATATTTTCAGCTCCTTTAGCCTGCTCGGGTGAAATATAATTCGGAGTTCCTAGAGTTATGCCAGATTCGCTTTGCATCCCTGTCTTTTCTACCTTCGCAAGTCCAAGGTCACCTAGTTTCGGGATACCCTCGGATGTAAGCATAATATTGTCGGGCTTGATATCACGGTGAATAATTCCTTGCGAATGAGCGTGTTCGAGGGCTTTTGATACATGAAACGCTATTGTAAGGGAACGCAACTCATCAAGAGCACCACCTCGTTTGAGAATCTGTGACAAAGGCTGACCGTCAACGTATTCCATCGCAAAATAATAAATACCCACCGATTCACCGATGTCAATGCCTGAAACCACGTTGGGATGATTAAGTTTAGCAGATGCTCTCGCTTCACGAAGAAATCGTTCGACATATTTTTTATCGCTAGCCAAACTCGGGTACATAATTTTCAACGCAACAATTCTGTCCATTGAAATCTGATGTGCGCGATATACAATTCCCATCCCACCTTTGCCGATAAGCTCAATAAGCTCATACCCGACAATTTTTGTATGCCCCGACTGAATGTTCTGGATGTTTTCAATCTCATATATTTCTTTGCTCGTGAGAACCTTATTCTTCAAAAGTACATCTGACAATAATGCTGGATTCTCATCATCCTTCGATTCCTTCACAATACCGAGATATTTATTCATAGTATCGCGGTCGATGAAACCACATTCAACCGCAACATCTGCAAACAATGTGTCGTAATATCTCTTGTTAGGTTCAGTCATGTATGCCTCGGTTATTACTCATATATTTATACGATAATCTCATTAATAATTTCATATATTTTAAATTTTCAGTATTATTCAATATGTGTGTAATAGGATTTTAACGTGTTAGTAAAAATTCAAACATGCAAAAAAACAAACACGTAATAAATGTGCGATATTTGTTTCTTACATACGATAGGTCAAATATATGAGGTGATGATATGAGAAAGTCTATTGGTGTTGTTTCTTTTTCAGTGTTAATACTACTTTTTGCTTTGACGAATACTACTTTTGCTGACAACAAAACAGGCTCTTTTGAAGAAAATTTCAAG
>JAIOTL010000111.1 GCA_021106775.1 Planctomycetota bacterium
ATAAAATTGGGGGATAATATCCCGCGCAACAAGTTTCTTCAGTCGCTGGTATCGAGCCTGTATTCCAGGAACGAAATGGAATTTGCACATGGTAACTTTCGGGTAAAAGGCGACACTGTGGACATCTACCCGGCTTATGCCGATGTAGCTTACCGGATCATTTTCTGGGGTGACGAAATTGAAACCATCGAAACTTTCAATCCCATTTCAGGCCATAAGATTGAAAACTACGATAGCCTGAATATTTACCCAGCCAATATATTTATTACTTCTCACGAAAAAATGAAAATGGCCGTAACTGAAATCCAAGGGGACATGATACGGCAGGCGCAGTATTTTAAGGAAATGGAAAAGCACTTGGAAGCAAAAAGACTTGAAGACCGCGTGACCTATGATATCGAGATGATGCGGGAATTGGGCTACTGTTCCGGCATCGAAAACTATTCCAGGTATTTTGACGGCAGGGCGCCAGGAACACGTCCATACTGTTTGATCGATTATTTCCCGGATGATTTCCTGATGGTCATTGATGAGAGCCATGTTACTGTTCCGCAAGTGCGTGCTATGTATGGAGGCGACCGCTCCCGGAAGCAAAACCTTGTGGAGTATGGATTCCGTTTACCTGCAGCCATGGATAACCGGCCATTAAAATTCCCTGAGTTTGAAGCAATACAAAACCAGGTGATCTATGTGAGCGCTACACCATCAGAATATGAACTTCAAAGATCGGAAGGTGTTGTAGTGGAACAGTTGATTCGCCCAACAGGTTTATTAGATCCTATTATTGAAATCCGGCCAAGCCTGAACCAAATTGATGATCTGCTGGATGAAATTGACCTGCGAATACAAGCCGGCGAAAGGATACTGGTCACAACGCTGACAAAACGTATGGCTGAAGAATTGACCAAATATTTACTGAAGCTGGGTGTTAAATGCCGGTACATCCATTCGGAAGTTGATACATTGGATAGGGTTGAAATAATGCGGGGATTGAGACTGGGTGATTTTGATGTGCTGGTGGGTGTAAACCTGTTACGTGAAGGACTCGATTTGCCGGAAGTTTCACTCGTAGCAATTTTGGATGCGGATAAAGAAGGTTTTTTACGATCCGAAAAATCACTTACACAAACGGCAGGACGTGCTGCAAGGAACATCAATTCAAAAGTGATCTTTTATGCCGATAAGATCACTAATTCTATGCAAAAAACAATGGATGAAACCGAACGCAGAAGGGCAATACAATTAAAATACAACGAAGAACACAATATTACCCCTACCCAAATTATCAAGTCAACTGAAGCCATCCTCGGGCAAACTTCTGTTGCCGATGCATTAAAGCCCGGACCAAAAGCTTATGTGGAACGGGAAGGTATTGATATTGCAGCTGACCCGCTGATTCAATATATGACGAAAGAACAACTCGAAAAAGTCATTACCAAATTAGAACGGCAGATGAAAGCGGCTGTGAAAGAATTGGACTTTATTGAAGCTGCCCGGTTTCGGGATGAGATTTTTGCCTTGAGGGAACTGGTGAATCGTAATTAGTGATTGGTGAGTAGATAAAAGGTAAATATGTAAAAAAATTATTTTATTGCCAAGTTTGCATTGGCACGCCCTATCGGCTTTATGCGTCCACCTTGAAGTTTAAATAACAAATTGTGATTATTTCATTATCTTTACATAACCACCACTGGCTTCAAAAATTAATTACTTTAGCACTACTCAACAATAATCATGAAACATACCGACAAAAAACTCACACGACCCCGGACAATTAACTGATAAATGTTACTTTATTCGGATTTTTTATTAAATTTGTCATTTATTGACAAGTCTTATAATATCAAATTAAATGAAAGAGACATTTGGACAATTTATTCGAAGATTAAGAAATCAGGATAAATTGACTTTAACTCAATTAGCTGCAAAACTTGATTTAGATTCAGCCAATCTTAGTAAAATTGAAAATGGAAAAAGAAACTTTGATGAAAAAAAGATAGGATTACTTTGTTCTATTTTCAATCTTGACAGCAAACAAATCGAAAAAGGATTAATAAGTGAGAAGATTGTGAAAAACATATATAGCTACAATGAATCTGAAGAAATATTAATACTTGCTGAATCAAAGCTCAAATATTATAAAGCAAAGAAATTATGAACCTTGTTCAAGATAGATTAAATGTAAATACTAAAAAAAGAGCAAATCTATTTAATTGGCGGGGGCAATTCACCCCTGAGTTTGTTGAATATATGATTGAATCTTTTAATTGCACAAAAGATTCAATTATTTTGGACCCTTTTGCAGGAAGTGGAACAGTTTTAATTGAATCAGCAGTTAAAGGAATTCCCAGTGTCGGATTTGAGATTAATCCTGCTGCATTTCACATGGCTAACTTTTACAAATATTCGAATCTGGAGCTAAATGTACGTCAAGAATTTATTTTGAGATTGGAATTAAAATTATCTACTGCCCTATTTAGTCTTAAAAGGAATCCGTTGTATATAGATTCGCACGATTATCGCAGTGCCTATAAGAACCTTATTGATTTTGCAAAAATTATAAAACCAAAATGCTCTCAACATGAGTTGTCTTTTATTATGAATGTACTTTTTGCTTCTGAAAAAGATAAAAAAATGAGTTTAAAAAAT
>JAIOTL010000234.1 GCA_021106775.1 Planctomycetota bacterium
TATCCAGCGGAGAAGCTCAGCACTAAGACGGAGAAGTTCAAGAGTCAGAAGTTACAGCGCAAGCAGATTTTTGAATTCGGCAATATTGATGTTCTAGAAGATTTTGCGAAAATTGAAGGTCTAAAAAACGGAAAAATTCTGAATCCTATGAGCCAGGATGTTGCAAACGAGCTGTTTCGTCGGCTCATAAAGCTACCTCAGCTTCATGCGAACCAGATTATTGAAAACAGCGTGAAAGATACAACCGGCATTACGATTCCAACAATAAAATCCGAGAATCCGTACAATACGTACAGACCTTTTATTGAATTGCTTGCGTCTGAGGAACCAGCACCTGGAGGTGGAAGTGTCAGTGCTCTTGCGGGTGTGTTGGGTGCTGCTCTTGGTGAAATGGTCAGCAATCTAACACGTTCGAAGAAAAAATATATAGATAATTGGGAACCAACAAAGGAAATTCTCGACAATTTGCATCAATATCGAGAGAAAATGATAGCTCAAGTCGTGGATGATGCTGAGGCATATAATTTCGTCGCTGCCGCCATGAAACTCCCAAAAAAAACCGATGCTGAGCTTGAAATCAGAAAAGCTGCCTACCAAAAAGCATTAAAAATCGCGATTCAGACACCGTTCGATACCGCCATGACAGCGGTTAAAATCGTGGAAGAGTTGACTAAGCTTGTGGAAGTCAGTGCTCCCGCTGCAATCACTGATATTGGAGTCGGCGCACTTCTGTGCAAATCTGCATTCGAAGGTGCTGTTTATAATATCCGAATAAACCTGCTCGATTTGGAAGATGCTGACTACAGAACTGGCGTGCTTGCAACTATTGATTCTTTACGCTTCGAATTGGATAATTTTTGCGAATCTGTAAAACAGAACGTCGAAAACAGCTTCGAATAGTTATTCGTCACTGTTCTGAATGTTATCAATCATCTTATTTAGCTTGGTTTCTGAAGTTTTCTCACTTTCCGCATCCCGTTTTAGATAATACTCATCGAGTTTCTTGGCAAAATCTCGCAGAACATCCGGTTTTATCAGCGATGCAGCCTTCTTCTCGTTATTGTCATTTATGATAATCTCTGGTTTCGGTTTTTTAGTATCAGCATCTGAAGGTTTTGCAGGTTTATTGATGAAGAACAGATAATAATTCACAATTCCAAGTAAGAGAGCAATTATCAATAAAGCAAGTGTTTTACGGCGTTTGAACCGATTAATCGGTGAAATTGCCACGATTTGCGCTGGGCTCAAATCATCATTCTTCTTTAAAACTTCCTTTTCTAGCAATTCATGCTGACGTTTGAAGTCTGGGTCAAGGCTAAAATCGATTGTGAATTGCGTTTCAGTTTCTGCGGCAGATAAATCGAAATTAGGTTCTTTTCCTTTATAAATCGCAATTAAATCGTTTTTTAGGTTAACTGGTGATAGGTATCGTTTCTCCGGGTTTTTTTGCAGTAAAATCGTAATGACATTATCAAGGTCTTCTGGCACATCAGGTCGAATCTCGGAAATACGCGGAATTGGCGCGGATATGTGCTTCATAAGAATTTCAATGGCAGAATTTTCGACGTATGGCGGATTTCCCGTAAGAAGCTTGTAAATTGTACAACCTAAAGAATACATGTCCGAGCGTGAGTCGATGTTATCTTTACCCTGAGCCTGTTCAGGAGACATATAATGCGGAGTTCCATGCGTAATCCCAGGCTGAGATATATTCTGTGCTGCCTTCATTTCCTTTGCAAGTCCCAAATCGCACAATTTTACTTCACCATGCGGTGTGAGCATGATGTTGTCAGGCTTGATGTCCCTATGTACAAGATTCGACCTGTTTATTGCTTCAATTGCATCCGCAATCGCTATGCTAATCCCCAAAACCTGCTTAACACCAAGCTGTTTGCGTGATTGTATAATCTCGTGCAGAGTCTTGCCGAGAACAAATTCCATCACGAAATACGGCGGAATCTTCCGATTTTGCTTGCCCAAATTAACATCATAAATCTTAACAATGTTCTTATGCTTGACCTTTGCTGCCGCCCTCGCTTCACGCCTAAACCTTGCCAAATAATCAGCATTATTTCGATGAGTTTCATTGAGAATCTTAATGGCGACAAATCTATCAAGCGAATTCTGCTTCGCCTTATAAACTTCGCCCATTCCACCACCACCAAGAAACTCTATCATGCGATATTTCGGAATTTTTGGTGCGATTATCGAGGTTACAGAAACTCTCAGCCTTCGTGATTCTTGTAGTGTGATGAGTCCTTTGGCTTGCAGGAATCTGTCAAAGCTGATTTTTAGGTCATCTGATGAAACTTCATGGAATTGCTTCAACAACTCGCTCTTGTCTTCCTTGCGGAAATAATTGAGCTTCAGGGCAAGTGAAATAACAGCTTCGTTAAACCGTTTCATTTTTATCTAGCTCGAAAATATGCTTATGTTATTGTCAATTAAACTTCACTCAAACTTAAATGACAGTAAAAAGCGGGAGGAATCGTGAAAATTGCTTGACTTAATTTCTGGTGAATGTAAATTTTGTCTTTTCATACATAAATTCAGAGGACAAATATGGCGCATTCAAAATCGGCAAAGAAGAGAGTTAAACAAAACGAGAAACAACGTATGCTAAACAAGGCGGAAAA
>JAIOTL010000219.1 GCA_021106775.1 Planctomycetota bacterium
ATTAACAGAAATGTTGATGAAAACGATGATAATAACATCAAAGTGCCTGACAACGACGAAACGACCGAACCAACCGAAAAACCGGATGACGATTCCACGCCACCAACTCGACTCACGCCGAAGATGCAGAAAATTCTCGAAAATCTCGATTCTTCAATCGCATCGGAAAGACTGAACGCGATTATGGACATTTCATGGGAAAATTACCGAGGTGCAACCCCGAAACTCCTCGAAATCGTGAAAAATGATTCGGACAAGTGGGTGCGTGTATTTGCTATCAAAGTTCTCGTTGGTTTCCGTGAGAAAAAGTTGATACCCGTGCTGAAAAACATTGTTTTTGAGGAGCAGGCGAGTATCGTTACGGAAGAAGCGAAGCAGGCACTATCTGAGCTTGAGAAATTCGCCAGATAAAATTCAGGGATATTTTTGGAGATTATTCAATATGGGAAAGACATTTGCTGAAAAAATTATCGGCATCAAGGTTGGACGCGAAGTCAGCGCGGGTGAAATCGTCGTAGTTAAGCCTGATATTTGCTTGTCCCATGACAATACTGCTGCGATTCTCAGCACATTCAAGGAACTTGGGGTCGAGAAACTTGAAAATTCTGATAGACATGTGATTATTCTGGACCATACTGTACCTGCGCCGACGGAAAAAAACGCTCAGAATCATCAGAAAATTCGTGAATTTGTGAAGGAACAGGGGATTCAACATTTTTATGACATAAACGCGGGAATTTGCCATCAGGTTTTGCCTGAGAAGGGGCATGTGTTGCCCGGCACGCTTATTGTCGGCTCGGATTCGCATACGACGACACATGGTGCGTTTAATGCTTTTTCATGTGGGATTGGCAGGAGTGAAGCAGCGGTTATCATGGGTACAGGCGAAATCTGGCTTCGAGTGCCTGAGACTTTGCGCATAATAATTACCGGAAGAATGCAGGATTATGTTACTACCAAGGATGTTGCACTATATATTATCGGAAAAATCAGGGCAGATGGAGCAGATTACAAATCGGTGCAGTTCGAGGGTGAAACCGTTGACAGAATGAGCATGGCAGACAGAATAACACTTTGCAACATGGCAGCGGAAATGGGCGCAAAAAATGGTTACTGTAGATTCGATGACAAAACTCAAAAATTCCTGAAAAATCGCGTAAATGCTGATTTTACACCCGTTTGGTCGGATGAAGACGCAGAATACTCTAAAACCCACGCATTTGATGCAGGTGCAATTTCTTTGCAAATCGCAGAACCTAACACAGTTGACAACGTAATTGATTTGAGCGAAAAGGCGGGGATAAAAATCAATCAAGCACTTCTGGGTACATGCACCAACGGACGCCTCGAAGATTTCCACGCTGCACGTAAGATTCTCAAAGGACGCAGAATTCATCCTGATGTCAGGTTTTTGGTGCTTCCTGCAAGCTACGAAATTTTACGAGAAGCAATTTCAGACGGCACAATTACAGACTTAATCGATGCAGGTGCAGTAATTCTCAACCCCGGGTGTGGTCCATGTCTCGGCGCACACGAAGGTGTGATGGCACCGGGTGAAGTTACAATTTCAACGGCAAACCGCAATTTCAAGGGAAGAATGGGCTGTAAAGATGCACAAATTTATCTCGCATCACCATACGTCGTCGCTGCTTCAGCAATTGCCGGACAAATCACACATCCTGCAAATCTCTAGTGTACTGTCAAGAGACAATTGATGGGTGTCATTCTTGCGAAAGCAGGAATCCAGACCTTTCGAGTCATGTCATTCTAAGGCATCATTGATGCTTTTTCTTTGCGAAGAATCTTATCATTCGAACATCTGGATTCTTCATTCGCTTTACTCAATCAGAATGACAGTTGCAATCGATAATTTCTGTTACTAAGTATTAATCCCTTGAAATTATCAGATTAAAATGGAAAAGAATGAAAAATTCTACTCACGCAATTGCAGAAAACACAGATGAATGATATTTTATCCAGAACCGGAAATCTGCGAGGGGGATAAATGTTTGTCGGGGAATTGACTCAGGAAGCTTTCAACAAGTATTTCTCGGTTCAGGACGGAAGTTTTTTCCACTTTCTGCCTGAATTGTGTCTTACTTTGTCAATAATTGCGCTTATTCTGACGGATTTGTTTCTGAAAAAAGAAAAAACGAGCTGGCTCATACCGGTTTCGCTTGGAATGCTGGTATTTACAGCATTTGCAACATTTATTGGTAATGAGATTGCAAATAGTGAAACTTATCGCATGTTCAGCACATTGTTAGAATCTAAGCCCGTTGCAGCTGATAAAACCTTATATCCAAGCTCAGGATTAATCGCAGTTGACGGTCTGGCGTATCTGATGAAATTCATCCTTATTGCTGCAAGCATGATTGTTATTATCATGATATGGCTTGAACGTGAGCTCGAAGGTAAAAGACTCGGTGAATTCCTTGCGCTTATGTTCGGTGCTGTTCTCGGTATGTTTATTATGTCGAGTGCTACAAACCTGGTGCTGATTTTCGTTGGTGTTGAAATTTCCTCACTCTGCAGCTATTTGCTTGTGGGTTACGTTCGGCCGAATAAAATCGCCAGCGAAGGTGCATTCAAATTCTTTGTTTACGGCTCGGTTTCGTCGGCAATTATGCTTTTCGGAATGTCGCTTGCATACGGCGTAACAGGCAGTTTGTATTTGCACGAAATAGTCGCGAATTCTTCGGCAAATCCTGGAATAATGATACTTGCCGGGCTTCTAATTATGTTCGGATTTGCATATAAAATCTCAGCGTTTCCGATGCATTTCTGGGCACCTGACGCATACGAGTCCGCGAGCATTCCTGTTACAAGCTTTCTGTCGGTGGCAAGCAAAGTTGCAGGTTTTGCCCTGCTGATTCGCTTCGTGGGAACAGTCGGTGTATCGGGCACAAGCATCAGCGGCGCGTTTGCGCAGGTTGACTGGGTTCTGATACTCGGCATAATCGCAATTTTGACGATGTTCATCGGAAATCTCGGAGCAATGTGGCAGAATGATTTGAAACGCCTTTTCGCGTTCTCATCGATTGCCCATGCAGGTTATATCCTGGTTGGCGTCTGCGGCGCGCTTGTAATCGTCGATGCTGGTTCATCTACTGATGCTGCTAACGCTTACGGTGCAGTAAGCTTCTACTTCTGGATATATCTGTTTACGAATCTTGGGGCGTTCGGGATAGTTCTGATTGTTGCAAACAAACTCGGAACATCAAATATTATCGGTTTTCGAGACATCGGATACAGAATGCCAACCGTTGGAATTGCAATGATAATCATTTTGCTTTCTCTGATTGGTGTTCCGCCAACCGGTGGTTTCGTTGGAAAATTCTGGCTATTCGGAAATTGTGTCCAGGCAGCAAACCTCACCTCAGGTTCAACATCTACATTTATGATTGTGCTTGTGCTTTTCGCCCTTCTAAACAGCGTGATTTCTGTGTACTATTATTTCCGCATCGTAAAAATGATGTATTTTGCAGGTCACGAATCTGATACGTCAATTAGTCTTGACGCTGTCAGTATCGTTTTAATCTGTGTTACCGTAATACCGGTACTTATTCTTGGATTAAGCGATATTTGGGGAGAGCTTCTCGGACTTGAACAAACACTATTGAGAATTCTGGCGTAAAGCACTTTATTTTCTGTACTGCACGAGTAATAACCAGTATAATTAAAACCACCTAAAAGTTACTTCGAAATCGAGAAATATGTTTATTTGGGAACTTCCACCTGACCGGTTTATAAACCCGATACTTATTGGACAAAGCTCTGAAGGCTGTGTTTACAAAGCGTATGACGAAAAGTACGAAACGGATGTTGTCGTAAAACGTCTGAATTCGATGTATTGGGAAAAGAATTTTGAATATCGGTTAATCAGACAGATTCAGGCATTACGCCGACTTGACCACCCATCAATAATTAAATACTTAGAGTTTTTTACAGTCGAGGAGGGTAAAGCAACCTGGGTTGTTTACAACTTCTATCCAGGCGAACCCTTGATTGACCTTATGGAGCAATTTCACAAAGGTATGCCGGAGGATTTTGCACTCGAAGTTTTCAAACAAATATTGAAAGGTATCGAGTATTCTCATTCAAAAGGTGTAATCCACAGAGACTTAAAAGCATCAAACATTTTGATTAATCTGGATGAGAACAGTGTTGTAATAATCGATTTCGGCTTGGCAACGACGGTTGAGGAGCGTGCAGGTACAATGGATGTCTCAGCAGGTACACCGTATTACATGTCCCCTGAACAGTTTTTGAGCCTGAAGGAAACCAACGAGTTAACCGACATTTGGGCACTTGGATGCTTGCTGCAACAGCTTTTGACTAATACGCTTCCGTTTGGTTCACCACCAGAACAGCCCATGGTGGTTTTCGATCGAGTTCATTCAAGGATTCCGAATATTCCGGAAAGATTGAACGAAGATATGACAATGATTATTCAGTATGCGCTTGAGAAGAAAAAGAAGAAGCGGATGAAGTCGGCAACAGAATTTCTGAGTTTGATTAGAATGTACGAATCTCATCGGCGTTAGTTTAAGCTTTGGTATTATGTTTCGGTGATTTTACAAAAATTATTTATGAAAGGTCTGAAATGAAAAGACTTATAGAAATAGTACCGAATTTTTCTGAAGGAAAACATCAGGAAGTTGTTGATGAGATAACAGGTGTGCTAAAGAATATCGATGATACATGGCTTCTGGACAGCGAGCTTGATCCAGATCATAACAGATGCGTGGTTACCGTTATTGTAACTCCTGAATCACTAATAGATGCTGGTGTTGCGATGCTTGGTAAGGCAATTGATTTGATAGATTTAAACAATCACGAAGGTCAGCATCCGCGCATGGGTGCTTGCGATGTTTTCCCTTTGATTCCACTTTCAGGCGTATCGCAGGAGCAGGCAAAAGAACTTTGTAAGGAACTCGGAAAAGCATTTGCTGAGAAATTCGACCTCCCAACATATCTGTATGAAGATGCTGCCACGATTCCCTGGCGTAAAAATCTTGCCAGAATTCGAAGGTCAGCGCCGCTCGTTGAAGGCGGTGAAAAAGTTCCAGCATTTGAGTGGCTGCGAGAAAATATTGTAAAAGAACTCAAGCTTCGGAAGCCCGATTTCGGACCTGAAGGTGTGCATCCAACAGCGGGAATAACTGCAATTAGTATGCGTTTTTTCCTTGTCGCATATAACGTGAACCTTGAAACAACAGATTTGGAAATTGCCGAAAATATTGCATCGAAAATTCGTCAGCGTTCTGGAGGTTTCCCAGCTGTAAAAGCCCTCGGATTCGAGCTTAAGGACAAAAACTGCGTTCAGGTCAGCATGAACCTTATCGATTATCGGAAAACCTGTATAGACAAGGTTTTTCAGGCAATTGAGACGCTTGCTAACGAAAACGGGGTTGCTGTCCGTGAAAGCGAGCTTATAGGTCTGGTGCCTCAGGATGCGATTGATTCAACCGTGTTGAACATGCTTGGTGTCGAATCTTCCGAATCAAATATAACGCCTGAATTAGGGATGCTGCCATCGATAGCATATCCAGCGGAGAAGCTCAGCACTAAGACGGAGAAGTTCAAGAGTCATAAGTTACAGCGCAAGCAGATTTATGAGTCCGGCAATATTGATGTTCTAGAAGATTTTGCGAAAAATGAAGGCCTGAAAAACGGTAAAATACTGAATCCTATGGGCCAGGATGTTGCAAACGAGCTGTTTCGTCGGCTCATAAAGCTACCTCAGCTTCATG
>JAIOTL010000306.1 GCA_021106775.1 Planctomycetota bacterium
ATCTCGAAATTTTCATGGATAATTGCCATCAAAGCATGTAAATTCTTTGCGCCGATAACAGAAGGTGTTCCACCGCCAATATAAATCGTGGATAGAACATCTGTAAACGAGCGTATTTCTTTGATTTCGGACGCAAGAGCACCAAGATAATCGATAAAAATCTGCGATTCGGAAGCGCTCACAGGAATTGAGTAAAAATCGCAATACGGACATTTCTGCCGACAAAACGGCACATGCACGTAAAGATGTTTCGCAGCATCGACAAGATTTGGATCTATTTGCACGTTTTCCCTTTTTTCTTCGATTTTATCACAAACATCGTGCTGATATCCTTAAGATTTCTCCGCCTATGCCGATTAAACATCAACGAAATTCGAGAGATATGCATGAAACTTGATGATTTATTCAACGGGCTTGGCAGCAGTGCGATTCTAAATTCAAACGGTACAGAAATTATCGGTGTAACATGCGATTCGCGAAAGGTTCGCCCGGGATTTCTGTTTGCTGCATTTAAAGGGTACAAAATCGACGGTCGAAAGTTCATTCAGGATGCGATAAAACGTGGTGCAAGCGCGATTTTAACTGACGTGATGCTCATTATGCCTGAAAATGTTGCACTTGTTGTGAGTTCCCGACCGCGTAGGTTGTATGCCAGGATTTGCGCTAGGTTTATGGGCGACCCTGCGAAGAATCTGCGATTGATGGGCGTTACCGGCACGAACGGCAAAACCACGATAACGTACATAATTAAGGACATTTTCGATGATGCGGGGTTTGATTGCGGCATGATTGGTACTGTTGACAATTATCTGGGCAACAGCGAGAAAGTTTCTGCGAGTATGACCACACCTGACCCCGAGAATCTACAATATTTTCTGCGAAGGATGTCTGACAACGGCTTGTTTTCGGGTGTTATGGAGGTTTCGTCCCATGCGCTGGCGATGAACCGTACAACAGGAATCAAGTTTGATGCCGGTATTTTCACGAACCTTACCCGCGACCATCTCGATTTTCATCATAATTTCAGCGATTATGCAAAGACTAAAGCGAAATTTTTCAAGCAGGTCAAGTCTGATGGTGTTGCAGTCGTAAATGGCGATGATGAATACTGCGGAATCATGATGAAATCATGTCTGTCGAGGATTGTAACATATGGCATTAAATTTCCGCATACTTTTCATGCAAAAGATATTGAGCTTTCTGCGAGAGGGACAACTTTTGATCTTGTTCATCCTGGCGGTGTGCGTAGGATTCATTCGCCATTACTCGGTAATTTCAACGTTTACAACATTCTCGCAGCTTTTGCGACGGCAATCAACATGGGAATAAGTGCGTCTGAAATTGAGGAAACTGTTGCTAAAACGAAAGGTGCACCTGGCAGGCTAGAGAAAATCACGCCGTTCAACGCTCCAATGAGTGTTATCGTCGATTATGCACACTCTCCCGACGCGCTTGAGAACGTGCTTTCAACCCTTCGCAAGGTTTCAAAAGGTAAAATCTACACGGTTGTTGGCGCAGGCGGTAACAGGGACAAAACAAAAAGACCGTTGATGGGAGCAATTGCGGAAAAGCTTTCGGACAAAGTTTTCGTAACCTCCGATAATCCGCGAACAGAAAATCCCGATGAAATCATTTCAGACATTGAAAACGGCATGACCGACAAAAATAAACGTGAAATAATTCCCGACCGCGAGAAAGCAATCGCTGCTGCTATCAAACATGCACAGAACAATGAAATCGTTCTAATCGCAGGCAAAGGGCATGAGGATTATCAGATTCTCGGCAAAAAAACCGTTCATTTTGATGACAGGGAAATCGGCAGGTTTTATTTCGAGCATTATCACAGTGGAAAAATTGTGAAATCAGTTTCTGGCAAGGGAATTATCGGCAAACAAAAGACAACAGCATAGTAAACAGGGGGACAAAATGTTTAAGAGTTTCACTTTAATCGAGGCTGTTTGGGTTTTGGAGGCGAAACTGCTTTCTCCGCAATTCTCGTTGAAATCCGAAGTTACCGGAATCTGCACTGATTCACGCAAAATCGAAAAGGGTAACCTGTTTATTGCGATTAATGGTGAGAATTTCAACGGGCATGATTTTGTGAAAGATGCTGTTGCCAAAGGTGCATGCGGAGCAATTGTCAACTCGGTTTCGGGGCTTCGGGGTGTTAAAGTGCCAATCTTAATCGTCGGGAATACGGTAAAATCATATGGAGACTTGGCAGCATGGTATCTGCGGAATTTTAATGTTCAACGCATTGCACTTACAGGTTCTGCTGGGAAAACCACAACTCGTGAAATGATAGCTTCAATCCTCGCTACAAAAGGAAAAGTACACCGAAATGAAGCAAATGAGAACAACCTGATTGGTGTACCGAAAACAATATTCGCACTTGATGAATCGCATGACTATCTCGTGCTGGAACTTGGCACAAACGAACCCGGCGAAATCGACCAACTGACATCAATTGCTCAACCCGATTGTGCGGTACTTTTAAACGCACTTCCGGTACATCTTGAAGGTTTGAAGTCACTCCAGGGCGTGATTCAAGAAAAATCCATGATTCTTAAGGAAACTGACCTTGAGGTTGCGATTGTAAATTTCGATGACATGGGTGCCAGAAGCACAGCAAAGAATATTGATGCGCAACTCGTTCGTGTTGGACAAAACAAAAACTTCGAGGTTTTTGCTTCGGAAATATTGAATTCTGGCGACGCAATCAGTTTCAAGGTCAACAATCGCTACGATTTCATGCTGAATCTACCTGGCAATCACAACGTACACAACGCTCTTGCTGCAATTGCCGTTGGCATGTGGGCGGGTGTTCGGTTTGAAGATATGCAGAATGTGCTGAGAAATTTACAACCGTTGAAAATGCGCAATCAGATTGTGAAAACCGACGAACATCAGATTGTGTTTGATTGTTACAACGCAAATCCAGCGAGTATGAAGGCTGCGTTAGATGTTTTGGGAAATATTCCAGCGAAACGGCATATTGCGGTGTTAGGAGATATGCTTGAATTGGGTATGTTTGGCGACATGTATCATCAGCAAATTGGCTATGATATTGCGAAATCGAACATTGATGTGCTAATCACGGCGGGTGAACTCAGCAGAATGATGCATAAACCTGCGAATTCGAAGGCTGGTATTAAAACTATGGCGTGCGATTCAACCGAAGATGCTGCCGACGCGCTTCTCAAGGAGATTCAACCCGGAGATGCAATTCTTCTGAAGGCAAGCCGAGGTTTACATTTCGAGATGATTTTCGAGCGAATCAACGAATTTGTTCAGTCCTCAAGATGCAAATCAGCGTAAATTCCATCGTTATATAGGCTGATTCGTTAAAAAGGTGATGTTTTACAGGAGGTCGGTTTGCGAGTATTAATCCCAGTTTTAGCTTTGTGTTTAAGTTTCTGGGCATTCGGATGCAATGAGACAATCGACGATGACCCTGCTGAGAAGCCTGAAATCAAGGTTTCCGATTTACTTGAGAAGATAAAGGACAGATTAAAACCGTTTCCGATTAATGACATTGCGCAATTGTCGGATGCAAAGGAGCAGGAATTGTTTGCAGCACTCGAAAATACTGTTCTACGAGTCGATGATTTAATCAGCATCGCTATAATCCGCAAGAATCAGGGAAAGTTTGAACCAGCATTGCGTTGGCTGAGTTTTAAAACAAATGACGTTGAGAAGTACATTGAAATCCGGTTTCGCAAGGCTGAGATTCTGTTTTTACTCGGAAAACTCAAGGAAGCGTATGTTTTGTGTAAAATCGAAGTGCTTCCAGATGAGATAACGCCAATGTATCAGCAGAATTTCATGGAATTGAAAGCACGGATTGAGTATGAATTGAAAAACAGTAATGAAGTGCAGAATTAGCAACATTATATAAAATTTAAAAACACTTGATTTGGCATCGAGTAAATATAAAATCTCCGCTTTATTGGGTAGGTAGCTCAGGGGTAGAGCAATGGACTGAAAATCCATGAGTCGGCAGTTCGAATCTGCCTCTGCCCACCAGAAGGGATGTCATGATAAAAATGGCATCCTTTTTTTGGTTTTTATATGAATAATCTGACCGTTTCTGAGAACTGACTTCTGTGTGAATTATTAATAAACTTGGTTACAAACCTGCAAAATAATTTGCGAATCGATTGCTAATTTGTATTATGTTCGGGTAGTTTTATGATTGGATTCATTATGTATTTATTCGCATTTTCGCCTGGTCCGCTTGAAATTATTATTGTGTTGGTGATTCTAATACTGCTTTTCGGCAAGCGACTGCCTGAGGTCGGAAAATCCCTGGGTAAAGGTTTTGTCGAGTTCAAAAAGGGTGTAAAAGGAATTGAACGTGAGGTGAAGGTGGATGTTGACGGTGCTGCAGAAGAACAGCTTTTGAAGGAAGATACCAAAAATGATGCGGATGTGATTGTTTGCTCGAACTGCGGGGGCAAGAACACGAAGGATGCAGTATTTTGCTCGGAATGCGGACACCGCATAGCACCGATTTAGTTTATTCTTAGTCATTTTATTGATTTATGCAAACTGCCAACAGTTAATCAGCATAGAAATTGCGCGGAACGGAAATATCGATGACACGGATTTTTCCACATTGGTTTTGTCCATAATTTTTCCTCATACCTGCCTTCATCCCGCCGAAAGTTGCTGTCGCATCCGCATTCACACAAATCCCAAGAATTTCGCCAGTATCAACATCAAGACCTGATGGGACATCAATTGCGAAAACGTGATGAGCTTTTTGCTCGTTAATCTGTGAAATTATCGCGTGTGCCCGACCTTCAATTATGCGGGTCAAACCTGTGCCGAAGATGCCGTCAATAATTGCATTAAAGTCTCCAAAATCCAGACCCCCAAGCATGTTTTCCTGAAAATCCTCGATAATTTTAAGATTCATCGAACGAGCAATCATGTAATTCGCAAGCGCATCACCGTGTAAATCCTCACCCTTGCAAAGCAACAAAATTTTTAAGTCTGCACCCCAATTATGCATATGCCGGGCAATGACAAATCCGTCTCCGCCGTTGTTTCCTCGACCGTTGACAATCAAAACCTTGAAGCCAGAAAGTGAACCGTGCAAATCGCGCAAATCCTGAGAATCCGCACGTTTATTTTCGTTTTGAAGCATGATTTGGCGGAAAAAAAGCGCAGCACCTCTGCCAGCATTCTCCATCAGAATAATTCCGGGGATTTGCACGTCCTCGATTGTTGCTCTGTCAAGCTCACGCATCTCAGCACGGTTGAA
>JAIOTL010000148.1 GCA_021106775.1 Planctomycetota bacterium
AGCAGGTTCAGAAGCAATTTTTGCGAAAGTGCGAAATTCGCGATTTTGCCCCCGATTTTATCAAGGTTTTCCAGTTCTCGGGGTGTCATCAACAGACCCGATTCTGAATTATTGTTTGAATTTTTGCCTGCACTCATTTACGCTAGTCCTTTGTTGCGCAATAAACATTAATCATTAAACCTTTATCCTCAATGGAAGCAATATGAGATTGGTCGGCTTACTCGGCAGAAGCATTATTCACTGGTTTACTCTCACGGTAAATTGGTGGACGCTTTTGTATCTTACAATAAAATCCGTATTTGTTGAAAAAGGAAAAGGGAAAATTCTCACACTTTCGACAATTCGCAAGCAGGTTTTGTTCACCGGACTGCAGGCACTGTCTCTGATAACATTGATTGCGATTTTTACAGGGATTTTGATTGGAACCCTGGTTTATTTCCTTAATGCGAACGAAGCAACCAAAAGTTTTACGCCTTATGTGCAGACCCTGTTTACCGAGTTCACTATCACCACCTTGACACCGCTTTTTATCTCGCTTGTCATTATTGCCCGTTCCGGTACAGCGATTGCCTCTGAGCTTGCTACCATGAAGATTAACAAGGAAGTGAAACTTCTTGAGTCGCTTGGTATTAACCTTTATTATTTTGTGATTTTTCCGCGCGTTGTCGGCATGATGATTTCCATGCTGTGTCTGACGGTTTATTATCACTTTTTTGCACTTGTTACGGAATACACTCTGATTACTATTCTCGACGTCAACCTTGCGCTAAACGATACTCTGCGTGCGCTGACGATTCCGAATTTTACTCAGTCTTTGCTTAAAATGTTCTTTATCAGCATCAGTATTGCGATAATTCCCGCGTATTACGGGCTTTCCGCCGAGAAATCATACACCGAAGTCCCGCAGGTTACAACAAAGGGCGTGGTTAGTTCAATCGTTGTTACATTTATTTTGACGATGCTCTTTACGGTTTTATTTGCGTTCATATTCGGGCTTTCCTTCACACAACAACGCATCTTTTAAAATGCTGCACCTATTACTGAAAACAAAAAAAATTATTTAGGGACGACGGGGATTTCGGTTTGCATGAATTCGATTATTTCCCTGAGACGATATCGGATTTCAGGATCGGTGATAGATTTTTCAAGCTGAATAAGTCTATTTAATGCCGATTTTCCAAAGCGCATCAACGCAATTTTCGCTGTTTCGCGAGTTTTATAATCGTCGTTTCCGAGCTTGCCAACGAGGTCTTCGATGATTTCAAGGTCTTTTCGCGACAGAAGCCCTTGTTCCTCAGCTTTTATGTCGGTGTCAGCAACTTTTAACGTCCATTTTTCGTTTGAAATATCGAAGTATGCAATTTTGGACGCGTCAGGCGAAAATACCGGAAATGCGCTTGCGTCCGCGAGTTTCCGAGTTTCCATAGTTTTAAGATTTAACAGATGTATGCTGTGGGATTTAATTTTTGCGCACAAAATAGGTGGTTTCAACATTTCAATCTCGCATTTCTCGTATGCCAACCATTGCCCGCTTGGTGAAATGCACGGATGCATAAAGCTGTGCGTCTTTGTACCCCGCAGAATCTCGGTTGTTTCTGGTCTGTCACCTGCTAATTCGATAATTACTATGCTGAAAAGATTCCACCCACCGACCTGACATGCGATTTTCTGTGAATAACGCGAGGCGTTGAGCCAGCGTGCGTCAAGTGGAAGTTCCGAATGCTCTGTAAATACACCGACAAGTCCGGGCTCATATATTTTCTGAATTTTCAGATATTTGCCCGAGTCGCCCATTTTACGCATGTACACGCTTATGCTGGATTTCTCAGGTTTCGGATTCATCAAAGAAATCAGGTCACCTGTTGAGCGCATAATCATGGGTGAAAATTCGATGCATTTGTTGTTCTCGATACTCTTGAGCAGCGAATACCCTTGCTTTTTGCCGAAATCATAAATCCTCAGATGGCAGATTTCATCGTTATTGGAAATATCGGTAAATTTACCCACACCCAGAATTAATTTGCTCCCATTGTCAGAAATCTCAGGCATCATCTCGTTTTTCATTGCGCTTTTCGGAAGTTCGAAATCGATTTCCGAAGCTTTTACATCTTTTTTCGATAAATCCCAAACACACAAAATATGCTCGCTGAAAGTGCTGGCATCCTCAGCATCAGCGGTCGCTTTCCCGCGTTGAAGCTGACACACAAGCTTTTTCCCGTCTATAAATATCGCTGGATATGCAAATCTACCTGGAATTTCCGCGGAAAGCTGTGTTTGCTCGTTTGTATCAACATTAAACTTCCATAATGTTGTTGTACTCGCAAAGCCCTTGGCACCAGGCTTGACGAAATAAACGCATTTACCCACATTATCGAATACTATGGGTGAACGCCAAATTTCACCATTGATTTTGGCTTTAATTTTATACATCGGCAGCGAATAAACGTCGTCATTTGCGCTTGCTTTCAGGGTTATCAGAATAAACGCGATTATTGCGATGCCAACCAAACGACTGAAATACCTCATATCAGCCCTTTCAATTATGCAATTTCTAATAATAACAGGAACACGTGAAATTATTTTGCGAAATTTTTGTATTCTTTGATTTTTGAGAGTTTCAATCCGATTTTCTTAGCAACTTCGTTAATACTGCGTTGAAGCGTGATATCTTCCTCGAAAGTCTGTATAAACTGCTTTCCGCGCGTATCTGCGACCATAAGTTGCAGTCCGCCGTTTCGATACATAAATTTCCCGCGCCGCAGAAGTTTCCTGGCGTCTTCACGACTGAGCTTCGTATTCAAACTCTCATACCAGTTCTCAAAACCCGGATATTTCGTGTAATCCCCGCCGTCATAACGGCTCAACGCTGCAAACAGCTCCATGTTAGCATCATAATGCTTCAAAATATATTGGTCGATAACATCCCAATCCTCCGCCTTCTCTTTCTTCAACAGCCGGTCAATTTCCGCAAGCTGCCAGCCGTCCCACTCAGAATATTCACATCGATAATGCAATCCACGGAAATGAATCTTGTCATCAATGGGCATGTCAGGTTTTACGCCAATTTTGTGAATGCTTCTGCCCTTTGGAAGATAATATGCAAAAGTCGTGATGCGAACCCAGCGAGTTATGCCGTTGTATGGCGGGTCTTCAGGGTCATCTGTTGCTGAAATCGAGCTGGAAAGCCAGCGAAAAGATTGTCCGACACCCTTGCCGTAAGAAGTTGCGCCAATAATTTTTGCGCGATTATGGTCCTGCAAAGAACCTGAGAGAAATTCAGAGCCTGATGCTGAATTTTCGTTTATCATCACAACAAGCGGAAGTTTTCGTGGGCGTTCTTTGTTTTTGGTGTAATATTTGACAGGATCTTTCCAAGGTCTGTACCTGCCCTGAGCGTAGGCGATGAGTTTGTCACCGCTTAAAAATTTATCGGTTGTATTCACCACTGAAGTCAGCGAACCGCCTGGATTGTTGCGCAAATCGATGATTAAACCTTTCATTCCTTCTTCTTCGAGTGCCTGCAATGCTTTTTCCATATCCTTATCGGTTTCATAGCCGAATTGTGTCAATTGAATGTATCCGATTTTACCGGGCAGCATCTCATAAAGTGCCGTACTCACAAGAACTTTATCGCGGGTGATGATTAAATCTTTCGG
>JAIOTL010000455.1 GCA_021106775.1 Planctomycetota bacterium
CAAAATTCTCTCATACATAGAAAGCAGTTTCTTAGACTCTATCTCTCAATTATATTTTGTCACAACCGTTTTATGCCCATTTTCTCCCATTTGATTCGCTTCATCTGGATGTTTTATTAACCAATCAATAGCTTTAGTAATCGAATTCATTTCATTTGGTTCAACAACTAAACCACATTTATTCTTGTCAACAAATTCTTTCCATACTGGAAAGTTAGAACAAATAATTGGAATTTTCATATACATATACTCATAGAATTTTGTTAGTAATTTCCTAAGATTATGTTGATTATATGGAAAAATTGCTAAACCACAAAGCCAATGCTCGTTATAGTATTGTGAAACAATATCCTTAAACGGTACATATTGATTTCGACCAATAAGGAACAAGTTTTTATTAATAATATCGTTATTAGATATTTTCTGATATAAAGTTTCATGGCAATATCCAACAAGATAAACACTTACATTAGATTTGTATTCAGGAATTTTAGCATGAATTAAAGCACCTCTGTTCTCAGATACTCCACCAGTGTAAAGCAGTTTATAGTTTGAAAAATCTTTTTTCTTATTATAACTTTCGCTATTCTTATGAAATGTTGAAAGAGTTGGGTAGTTAAGTACTTCGGATGAATATGGAAATCTTTCTATATAGTACTTTTCTGCAATAATATTGTTAAAAATTATGGAGCAACATCTTTCAAAGTAATTAAAAATAGTAGCAATAAACAATCTAAGTGTTATATTAATATATTCTTTGCTTTTTATTGAAGTTACATAATCTTCGTGGATATCATAAATGACTTTTTTTCCTAATAATTTTAGCAGCACACCTATTGGGATAAGTTCTGGGTCATGAAAATGATATAGAACTGCTTTTTGTTTCATTGCTCTTCTAAAAACATACCAGGTTGTTTTGAGCATGCGCTGAAGTCTGTTTTTTGGCGGGGGTACAGCAAGTATTTTTATTCCGTCAACAACCTCATTTTTATCATGTGGAGCGATTAAACTTACATCAAATCCTGCTTTGTGGAGAGATTTACATTCCTTATGAAATATTCTCACATCAAAAGTAGGATGAACTGAAGTCATATGTACTATTTTTTTCATGTTTATCCCATGTCTGTTTTTATAATTTTTGACTTATCTTGAAAATTTGAATTGAGAACAAAGCCATAAATCATAAAATATGCAATAGTAATACCGTTTCCGTAAACATTGATGACATTCTCAGCCATTGAAAGAGTAACAATTCCAACCATAATAATTAATGGACCTGGAGCATATTTATTAAAATGGTATTCTCTTTTATAATATTTATATGCATGATAAAATCCCAGAATAATGATATATATATATATTAGCGCTGCAATTATACCATATGAGCCAAGGAAGTTTATAAAAGAACTATGTGCTGAACCCTTAATACCATAATCATCGGTTCCTGTGCCAAAATAATGTTCACCATGCCCTAAAATTTGCATCTCATTTACAACAGGTAACCATTTTTTCTCATACCTACCTGTAAGAATAATATCTCTTTCAATACTAAGCTCAGTTTTTTCTTTAATACCTGAAAATGTTTTTTCTATTTGAGTTTGAATATCATATCCTGTAAATGTAAAAATCAAATAAAACCCAATTATACTTGCAAACAAGCAAAAAACAAAAAAAGTAAAAAATACTCCTATTTTCTTATTTGATTGGTTAATGTAAAAGTAAAAAAACGTCAAAAACATCAATACTATTGATATAGTGCTTGTTCTAGACTTTGTTAGAATTGTTGCTAAAAATGTTCCAAAACCAACTATAATTAAAAAGAAGTTTATAAAATTAATTCTTTTTACTAAACCTAAAAGAAGAAATAGTGTTGCTGCAAAAAGAGAGGCACATAACATTCCCATTTGATTTGGATTTTCATATACCCCCACAAACCCAGTAGAAATTGGATTCGTTATTAATGACCATAATAAAACAGATAAACTTGAAATAAACAAAGAAACTGGAATTATTAGAATGTTATTTGTAACAAATTTTGGTACTGCTAAAAAATACACTAATGGTACAAATATCAAAAACCATATTCCCGATAGTATTTGACGATTTGATTCATTTATTGCTGCAGATATTATTATTACTAATCCAAGCAAAATCCAAATAATGAAAAAATGGAACATTCTTGGATTCAATTTAATGCTTAAAATATCTGACACAATTAATAATATTGCAAAGCTGCCAATTCCAACATACCATCTCATTGGGATTGGAATCGGCAATTGAGCGATAAATATAATTGCACCAATTACAAATATAGGAAAAATAATCGATTTCTTTCTTTCCGGTTTCAATAAATCTAAATATCTCATTCTATTGCTCCTTTCTTTGTTTAATATTATTAACACATTACTATATCTATAATTATATTTGATAATTAAATATAATTCATAAATAATCGTGGCAAGTATATTTAGTCTTGTTTTTGATCATTGTACAATCTCGATTTTGACTGACATAATAGTTCTACCATTGCTTTAATCATCCACGCTTGTCCCCATCTTGTATATGCAATTTTAGTTTTTATTTTAATAAAACCTTTTTTATATATTCTATGTATAAACCAACCATGCTTGTTTTGCATATTATTAATTGTCCAATATACAATATTTTCCGCTATAGTTAGTAATTCTGGTTTTATTTCGCTTAATAAGGATAAACAGATTATTGCTTCTGCACAGCCGTGAATATCAATTACACTTGAATTATCTGCTTTCATTGTCGGTATACCATTATCCGTAAAGTAATTATTCAAATAGTAATCTAGATATTTTTCACAAGCCAATTTATACATATTTCTACCAGTATTTTTCCAAAGTCCATATAAGCTTCTCATTTCATACCCAGAATGATAAATATCATTTGATCCAGAAAGCATAACATTTTTGCTCCAATAAAACAATGAACCATTCTCATTTTGATCCTCAACAGAAAACATAGCAGCTTTATTTGCAATTTCAATAAATTCTTTATTATCTATTATTTTACCAATTCGTGATAAAAATTCAGCACAAAAAAGATTAACGTTATGAACTTCGAACTGATCAAGTGGTGTATAACTAAAGCAAAAGTATTCTCCATGATAGGATCTATTTAAATCATTAATAATAAACATACAAATACTTTTGCACATATCTAGTATTTCATCATCATGTGTAACATTATAAAGCTCTAGCAAACCATATCCGACAGTTGTAGTAGCGATACCTGATGGTGTATATTTAGGAAAATATATTTTAGATTGCCAATCATTTGGATAACCCCAGCAATGACCAGAGTTGCCTTTAACCGAATCTATTAATAATAATGTTTTACATTCCTGAGCTTTTGTTAGATAATTTGTGTTTTCAGTTAACTCATATAATTGTGCATATGAGTGTAGAAACAATCCAATACCTTTGGAATTCAAAGTCTTCTTCACTCTTAGAATTCTTCTTGTTAATTTCGGAGCTAAAGCTTCAATATTTCTAATATTTTTGTAGATAAATTTGCAAAATAGACTTTCCCTACTCAATACAAATTTATATAATTTTGTTCCCCAGACATCTCCTTTATCCCAACCATAATAGCCGTTATTATCTATCCAGTTTTCTAAACGTTTTATGGATTCAATGATTACTTCGTTCATATTGTATCCTTTTTGTTATGTCTTTTCACCTTGTGAAAAAACGTAAGATAAGAGTAAATACACTATATATATAATAGTGAAAAATACAGAAAAACAAATTAAGGCAATTTTTATATCCTTTGCTATTATTCCAATAGCAATTGATATCAAGGAAAATAGAAGAAAAAGTGAATGAAATAACAGACTCGTCTTTAATTTGCGTGCAATTAAATACATTGGTTCACCAATTGAATTAGAAAAAAATCTGAAAAACAAGAGAATAGACAATATTTGTGCGTAAACTCCCGATTCTCGCCATTTTTCACCAAATATAAAAGAAAATATATCGGGTGCCGTCAAGAATAAAATTATAAATGGAACAAAAGATATTATTACTAATTTTTTCAAAGTCTTCAAGAAAATTACTCTGCAATTGCCATGTTTTGCATATTCACTTGCCGCTCGTTGCTTGAAAACATCAGATATTGAAACAGCAATTAAACTAACCGGTGCACCTAAAACCATTTGAGTCAAAGCATAAAAACCTGCAATAGCTGATGTAAAGCAAATCCCAAATATTATTATTGGTAATCGATTCGCTAAAGTATTGACTAATTTTGTTAATATGTTCCATTTTGGGAAATCTTTGTATTTATTCGCTTGTTCCTTCATTCTTTTCGAGTTGATGATTTTTCTTTTGCTACCATCTTTGAACCAAATTTGACCCAACATTAGCAAAGATATTAATAAATGCCCTGAAATCAGACCGATAATCAGACCTGAAGCACCAAATTGTAAAATCCCAAATAATACACTCAGGCCAACGATAACAAATGATTTAGCAATTTTGCTGAATGCCAAGCCCCTAAATCGTTTGTTGCGTGTAAGCCAATTGCACAAAATCGTGAACAAACAAGTGAAAAACACATTAACGGGGATGAAATATAACCAGGATGAAATTTCCTCGGTGCCGAGAAGTTTCGTGATTTGAGCATTGAAAATAAGAAAAGCAATCAAGAACAAGCCGCTTAATACGGCTGTAATTAAAACCGTCAGCGATACGATATTAACAGCGTCATCGTCTTTTTCGGGAAGAATTATCGCAGAATCATATCTACCAGTAGCTATAATGACAAGTATGCTTGAAATCGAGACGAAAATAGCGAAAAGTCCGAAATCCTCTGGAGTGAACAAACGAGTGAGCAACGGTGAAGCGAGAACCATCAAGCCTTGTGAGAACGCGGTCCCAATTGTTAGTATTAGCACATTGCGCTTGAATTCAGACTTGAACATTCTTTTTCTTTCTCGCAAATCAAAAATAGAAGTTTTATTGATTCCAATTCTCAATTATACTTGGTCATTACTGCTTAACAACAACTCTTTCCAACTATTGAGCTTTGTCTGGATTTTGCAGAAACCATTGTATCGAACTCACAATATTTATTGGTTCCAAGAGTTTTAAAAAAACAATCACCTTTCCAATAATATCGCACATTAAAGAAATATTTGAAGCAGTTTTGAATCCAAATAAAGTTTAGTTAAATGTTTCATCGACTAAATTTCTCATATTATTCAATGAGTTTCAGGAAAATTTCACACCAAAAGCAACTATCTGCCTCATTGTTGAAAATTATGCGAAATCGTTGTATATGTATTGCATAATTTCCGATTAGAATAAGTGTAAATCAACGAAGGAATGGCAAATGCGCGATATTATGGAGAAAATCCATGAGATTGAGAAAAACGAAGCGGATGTTCTGAGCGAATTCATCTTCGATGACTTCTGGCTTTGGACAAGCATACGTATCCATCTTTGGAGCATGATAACGCCTGATTTATGTGAAAGAGTCTCAGCCAAAAGAGGACGCCCAATTGTAATCAGGCTTGGAAATTTCCTAAAAATGATTCTGAATCTCAAGGAATTCATAAAGCTTATGTTCATGCGGAAATCAGATGTGCTGATATTCACTTACAAACAGTATCGCAGAGATTTTATCGACGGATATCATAGAGATGTTTACTTCTCTTATCTTATCGAGTATCTTGAATCAAGAGGTATCAAATATTCAATAGTATCCGAGGACGAAGACACCTTTTATAAACTCAAGATTCGCGAGCGAAAACAAATCATATTCCGCCAGCCTTTCTTGTTCCTATCCAAACTATTATCAGTGTTCGTTAATGTAAAAAAAAGAATCCCTGAAAGGCATATGCAAATTGCGCAGGAACTTGAGAATAAGTACAAATTGCCGGTTGTGAAAGCTCTTTTCGCAGCATTTAATGCATATTTTACGAAACTAAGAATTAACAAGTGTTTTATTGACAAAATATCACCAAAGTTTGTATTCATGGTTCCTTCGATTAACAAGGAAGCAATGATATCAATATGCAAGAAGAGAGGAATCATAACTATTGAAGGTGAACATGGCACATATGTTCCGATTCTGCATTGCTATCCTGAGAATCTGAAAGAAATCGCCAAAAAGCAAAATTTGACAACACAGGCACCAGATTATTATCTTAGTTTCGGAAAAAATACGCATGACGAACTTGTAAAAGCTTCACTCATTGACCCTGCAAACGTTCGAGCCGTTGGAAATACTCGTATTGATTATTTTATTAAGCGAAACAGAGAGAGAATACAAACAAGCGATAAGATTAATGTGCTAATGACCTCACAATTTACAGTTACTGACGATTTGATTGAGTTTTTCAAAGGAGTGAATCAATATCTTGAAACTCGGGGGATAAACAACATACAGATTAAGGTGAAACTGCATTTTGACGAGTTTCACAGACTTGATGATTGGAAAAAAGTGGAGTCAGCATATATCAAGATTTTTGATGAAAATGCTGAGAAATCACTTCATTTGTTCGACATGATACTTGAATCAGATTTTCTGGCATCTGTGTACTCAACAACTCTGTCGGAGGCGATTAGTCTTGGTTGCCCGACGATTATAATCCAAAAATGGGGATGGGATGCATACAAAGATTATGTTGATAAGGGAATTGCTTTGCCTGTTGATACACCAAAAGTTTTCATCGATACCATTCTGGAATATAAGGCAGACAAAGACAAGCATGCAAAATTGCAGAACAAAATGAAAGAATTCAACGCCTTGATGAATACACCAAACGCTATCGAAAACTATTTGTCATTTTTCGATGAGATGTATAAAAAATGATATGTGATAATGGATAGATTTATCAAATACTTTACAATCTGTTAAAATTTCAAAATTCATTAAAATTATCATCAATTTATCATATTATACTTGGAGAAAAATGGTGTTTTATACCTGCAAATCCGATTAGCAATAAGTAATCATTTCACTTTGATACAATAGAAAAGCATTTGATATAGTTTACATACTATGATAACAAAACACATTGGGATTAACTCAGGATATTAATGAAGATTTTATATTTAGCGGTCTCTTGGCCCTCAAAAAATTCCTCTTCTATCGGAAGTCCATTTTTCCGAAATAGAATCAATTTGATACCTCCAGAAATCGATTTTGACGTTTATTCGATTTTGCCAAAAGAATCTTGTTTTTTGAAAATAATGCGACGTGGATTTGCATTAAATAATAAAACTCCCATTTATTATAAATCTGAGTTATCTTGTGAGAACTTCATTTGGAAATTTCTATATTACAAGGAAAGTTTCTTTGCTAAGCTACGTCACAGAAAGAATATTTCTTTAATTATCGATGAAATCGTAAATCAAGTCGAACAAATTCCGAATATTCTCGAATATTCATTGATTCGAACCCAATATGCAACACATTTGAGTTTTGTAGCATGCAAACTTAAGCAAAAATACGGAATTCCATATGTCATTAAAGCACATGGTTCAGACATTCATACGTTTCCATTAAAATGTAAGCAGAATTTGGATTTAACGCTTGAAGCACTTGAAAATGCAAACAAAGTGATTTTCGTGAGTAGGAAGCTTCTGGAAGTGGCAAAATCTTTTGGTTACCGCACTGATAATTATGAGATTATTCCCAATGGCATTGATCCCGCTATTTTTATGCCCATGAACAAACAAGCAATCAAAGCTAAACTGGAATTTTCAAAAAAGGTTGTAGGATTCGTCGGACGTCTCATTCCAGTCAAACGAGTTGACAAATTTGCAAGTATATTTTCATGGATTCAAAAAAGTTGTTTAGACGTACAATTTCTTGTCGTTGGATCGGGTTTTCTTCGTAAAAAACTTGAGAAAACTCTTAAGCTTCAAGGTATTGATGCAGTATTTACTGGACAGGTTCCACATGATAAAGTACCTTTTTACATGAACGCTATGGATGTTATGATTCTTCCAAGCAGAAACGAGGGATGGCCTTGCGTTGTTCTCGAAGCTCATGCGTGTGGTGTTCCTGTTGTTGGAAGCAGCAACGGTGGAATACCTGAAGCAGTTGGAAACACTGATTTTATTGTCGAAGAAGATGAACATTTCGAAAATCGTTTTGCAGAGATAGTTTGTGAAGTACTTGATGATGAAAACATTGATACATCAAAGCTCATTGATCGAGCAAATAAATTCACCTGGCAAAACATCGTCGACCTAGAAGTCGCAATCTACAATGAGATTGAATTAAATAGGAAAAATGAATAAACAAAAAGTTGTACATATGACTTCTGTACATAATCCTTTTGATGTGAGAATTTTTCATAAGGAATGTAAATCACTTCACAAAGCGGTATTTGATGTAAGCCTAATTGCACCACATGATAATGATGAGATTGTTGAATGTATTAAAATTCTTGCTGTGCCAAAATCTAAAAATAGGTTACTGCGTATGATTAAAACAACCTGGCAGGTTTTTAGAAGAGCGTTTAAGGAAAAAGCATCTATCTATCATTTTCATGACCCGGAACTTATTCCAATGGGACTGCTGTTAAAATTATTAGGTAAAAATGTTATTTATGATATCCACGAAGACTATGTAACTTCAATAAAAATTAAAGATTATTTTAATAAAACAACTGGATATGCGATTGCAGCTTTTTTCAATTACTTTGAAAGATTTTGTTCCTTATTTTTTGAAAATATTATTGCAGAGAAATACTATATATTTCGATTCCCAAACTCAACAGAAATATTAAATTATCAGATACTTTCAAAATTGGACAATAATCATAATAACAACAGCAATAACATACATAATGTTAGTTCGAATTGCAATTTACTTTACACAGGAAGTATATCTGTGTATAGAGGAGCTTTAATATACGCTGCAATTCCTGAGTCTTTGCCTGACATTAGAATCTATTTAATTGGATATTGTCCTGAAGCATTATATCAGAAACTAAGTAATAAAGATATTATCAATAAGCAGTTGTTCATTATCGATGGAAACAAATATTTGCCTTATGATGAAATGATTCAACAATATAATAGTAAACAATGGGTTTGTGGCTTGGCAATTTTCCCATATAATCCACATTATATCAAGAAAATATTAGGAAAATTCTACGAATATATGTACATGAAAATTCCAATTATTTGTTCTGATTTTCCAGTGTGGAATAACTTTATTGCGGAAAATAAATGCGGTATTTCTGTTAATCCAAATGAAATGGCTTCAATAACTAAAGCTATTGATTGGTTAATAAAACATCCAGATGAAGCTAAACAAATGGGAGAAAATGGGCATAACGCTGTAAAAGCAAGATACAATTGGGAAATTCAAGAAGCAAAACTCATATCTATCTATCGTTCAATATTGAAAATATAGACTTTATATTTCATTGTTCAATAATATTACAAATTGAATGCTTTTTGAAACCGAGATTTAACTATTTCAAGAGTTTCGATTTTCTTGCAAAAAGTGAATCGCAGTTGAGTTTTCCCATCGGCTGGATTCGAGTAGAATGAAAAACCTGGAACGGATGCAACACCCGTAAGTTTAATTAATTTACGAGCAAAATCGAAATCATTGTCCGTATTAAGTTTGGGCATCATTTCTGCAATATCAGTAATTATATAATAGGAACCACGAGGAAGAAACGGCTTAAATCCGCTTACCTGTAAAGTATCAAACAAAATCTTTCGTGCATGTAAATATCTATCATTTAAGCCAACATAATATTCATTCGGCAAATTTAAGCCGGTTACAGCTGCATGCTGAAACGGGGTTGGTGCTCCAACAGTTAAGAAGTCGTGGACTTTCCTAATTCTATCAGTAATTTTTTTATTCGCAATTGCCCATCCTACTCGCCATCCAGTAACGGAATAAGTTTTTGAAATTGAATTGATAGTAATAGTCCTATCTTTCATATTGTCTAAAGAACCAATAGATATATGCTCAAATCCATCATATATGATATGCTCATAAATCTCATCGGTAATTGCATAAACATCCCATTTATTACATAAATCCGCAATTAAATTTAATTCTTCGAAAGAAAATACTTTTCCTGTCGGATTATTAGGAGTGTTTATAATAATAGCTTTTGTTTTATCATTAAATGCTGCTTCCAATTCCCTCGTGTCTATCTCCCAATCACTTTTTTCTGTTTTTGGAGTATGCA
>JAIOTL010000349.1 GCA_021106775.1 Planctomycetota bacterium
CAACTTTGGCTATCGGAACAGAATTTAGTGTTGATTCACTAAAAGATTCCAACGGTAATGTTATTAATTTCCCGCAAATTATCGCAGTTGGCGCAAAAATCATGTTGGCAATAAAATTCGCACCGACTGCAAACACAATTTACAATGATAATTTGAGTATTGAACACGATGGCACTAATGAAGCATCTCCGCTTGATATTGCGCTTACTGGCGAAGGACGGATTCTAATTTCGAGAACTTTTAACAATGTTGGCACAACTAGAACCGGTTCAATTCAATCCTGGACTGTACCTGCAGGTGTTACTCTGATATCGATCGAAGCTTGGGGTGCAGAAGGTGGTGCTGGAATTCAATCTGGCGGTAAAGGCGCAAGAATGAAGGGTGATTTTAATGTAACACCGGGTGCGGAAATAAAAATTGTTGTGGGTCATCAGGGCGATAGAGCTCGCTATGGATCAGGGACACCAGGTGCAGGTGGTGGTGGCGGAACATACGTCTGGCTTGATGCATCCCCAGGCATGCCATTAATCGCAGCAGGCGGTGGTGGCGGTGGCAGCAGCGGAAGTGTGGGTTTGGAAGGTTTGACGAGTACTTCAGGCGGAACTCCATCTGGTGGTGGTGCTGGAGGTACAAACGGTCAAGGTGGAAGAAATTGCACAGAAAACTGTGCAGGTTCAGGGGGAGCGGGTTGGCTTACAGATGGTGGTAATCAACCATGTGCAGGTTCAGCAATGAATTACGGCGGTAAAACTAAAATGTCCTTTGAAGGTGGTTACTCAACGTACACATCCGGTGGCGGAGGCTCTTTCGGTGGTTACGGAGGTGGTGGAGGAGCTCTTCGTGGTGGTGCTGGCGGTGGAGGATATTCCGGTGGTGGTGGTGGAAAGAACAGTATCGGACAAGGTGGAGGAGGTGGAGGATCATACAATAACGGTTCAAACGCTAACAATTCCGCTGGAGTGCAGACTGGACACGGCAAAGTTATAATTGAATACTAAGCTCATTATTAATCACTGCATTCGGCTCTTGGACGTAGCAGCATGAACCATCTAAATCCATATCCTTGGAATTCAAGCATATTATAATGCGACGGTCCCCTGTACTCCCCAAATACTCGATATAGAACAACCAGTCAATTTTTGTATGTTCTGTGACTTTTTTATGGATTCTAATGATTTGGATTTGATTCCGCAAGTATGTTTATCTTTAGGCTTTGTTTGAAAACTACTTCTGTGTATTTTTCCAGCTTCAAGCAACTTTCGAAATCTCTTCAATCAAAACATCCTCAATGAAGCGTTGGCTGCACCTGCGCTGTTTTCAATAAGAAATTCCGAACCTTATATAAATCTGAAAAAATCCAATCATTACTATTCTTCAAACACAGCCTAATCAAATACTGCTGTAAATTTCAAATTCGGAAATTTTGCTTTTCATATTAACAAGGAACAGAAATAACAGAAATAATAGAGTCCCTACATATTGCAGTGTAAAGTTAATTGCGATTCGTTATGTTTGGATGCGATTATAATCCTGGAGTATTCATCATCATCAAGATTTTAAATGCCGATGCGAAATGAGCCAAATCTTTCATCTGCATCTTCACCAATAAATTTAACATCCGCATTAGATGCGTCAATTTCCGAAGACCAACTTGCTCGATCAAAGAATATATAAGCACTTCCTGAATTACTGCCACCAGATCGTTGTTAACAGCACATATCACAACATCATCAATTGAATCGTTATTTAGGTCATTGCTATTTGATAATTCTAATCCAAACAATTTCCTTTCCTCTATTTCACTAAACCCTATAATATATTGGAACATAGTGTATATCGCATCATATATGGCGACGGACTTGACGCCCCAGCTTCACTCTGAGTTCTTTTGCTTGGATTCGGATTGTTGCAGGAGGTGGTTTGCAAAACAATATATAATGAGTGACAAGCTGGAATCGAATTCTAAGACCCAAAGGAGTACCTAATGTTGTTTGTGAAAACCTATTACCAATTTCTGCGTTATGCAGAGATGTTCTACTGCCGCCTCTTTCCCGACAGGCTATACCTATCCGCGAAATTCAAGCGCAAATTCGGATACCGTATGGATTTCGATTCACCTAGAACACTGAACGAGAAGATACAATGGCTCAAGCTTAACAACATGAGCGATATACATACAAAATGCACTGACAAGTATGCCGTCAGAACCTATGTCAGCACTGCGGTCGGGGAAGAATATCTCGTTCCAATGTTTTTTAGCACTCGAAATCCGGAAGATATCAAAGAACTTCCCGATGAACCGTGCATAATAAAAACTAACAACGGGGCATGTGGCAAGGGGTCAACCATCGTCAGAGACAAATCGGATATTGATTTTAAAAAAATTGCTAAATACACGAGTAAACACTTGATATTGAATCGAAACAGGTGCTACTTCGGAAGGGAAAAGCAGTACAAACATATCGAACCTCGTGTCATAGTCGAGAAACTTCTCACCACCCCCGACGGTGAAATACCAGATGATTACAAGTTCCATTGCATGAATGGCGAAATCGCTTGTATCCAGGTTGATTTTGACAGATTACAGAATCACAAGCAATCGTTTTTCGATACTAATTGGAAAAACCTAGAATTCCAAAGGGGTTTCGAGATGAGTGACGACAATGTTCAAAGACCTGAAAATCTCGACGAGATGATAGCAGTCGCCAAAAAGTTGAGCAGCGAATTCAAGTACGTCAGGGTCGATCTTTACGATGTCGGGGGTAAGGTGTACTTTGGAGAACTTACTTTCACACCTGGTTCCGGGTTTATTAGGATTACACCTTTCGAGTGGGATGAGAAGCTGGGGGACATGCTCGATCTCGACGCCCCCGGGTGGTGAGTGACGATGTATGCTGAGTTTTTCCCCGAAAGTATTGTTGTCCGGCTTGTTCAGATGAATTAAAAATGCTCTAGCTCAGCATTAAAGGGGAATCGGAAATTTAGCATAATATGGATTCGAATTGCGTTGGAAGAAATGAAATCTGCTCGAGTATGGTCAGCAATAATCATGTGCTGCTTCAGCGAACGGGATGCGAGACATATATTGTGCACAGGGTGTAAATGGGACTTATCGCAGGGAGAAGATGAAATGGCATCAGTTTACTAATCAATAGAAACACGTTCTGCAATTAGGCGATAGGTTGCTTCTAGTACGCTGTCAAGCAAGTTTCGAAGGGTTGTCATTCCCGTGAAAACGGGAAT
>JAIOTL010000021.1 GCA_021106775.1 Planctomycetota bacterium
GAAACACAAAATGGATCAGCTTTTTCATTTTTCGCTGTTCCAAAACTTCCGCTTCAACTGTTGCACCTTCGATAATCGGACTTCCATGAACCGTCTCACCATCGTCCTTGATTATGCTTAGAACGTCGAAATTATATGTACTTTTCGGCTCAAGTTTTGTTCGTTCAATCAAAATTCTCTGTCCTTCTTCGACCAGAAACTGTTGTGAACCGTCTTTAATAACAGCTTTCATTGCTCACTCCGTATGCAGCAGTAAAACATTGCCTTATATCAAACTTACATCCTGAATCAAGACTAAATTGCCGTTAATTTGCATTCGGAGTTAAATTAAATTACTCCTTTTTTGACAACAGGCTTCGGATTGAAGAGTCTGTTGTTTTTATATGACTTAATCAGAGATTTCACAACGTCCTTGTCATACCGTTTTTCACAGTTTCTACCCATATCAACAAGTGCTTCTTTCAAATCCATGCCTTCCTTTTTGATTCCGCCGATTGTTGTCATAACATCAAGATCTTTCGCTACGACGAGAATTTTTCCGAGTAGCGGTACATCCTCAGTTTTTACATTTTCGGGGTAACCTGTTCCATCGAATCTGGAATACTGGCTGCGAATAATGGGCAGTACCTCATCGATGTCCTTCATATTTTTAACAAGATTTTCGCAGGTTTTTATCGCGGTTTCCATCTTTTTAATTTTGCTGCTTGAATCGACATCTGAACCGAGTTTTCCGAGGTCGTGAAGAACCGCAGCCAGTTCAAGCCAGTATCTTTGCTGACGTGTAAGGCGCATTTCAATACCGATGGCAGCACAATAATTCATCGTACGCTTTGAATGTCCCTTCATTTTCGGGTCTTTTTCCTCGAGAAGGGCTACAAGCGAATGAATCGTGCTGAACATCGTTTCTTGCTGTTTTATAACCGCAGTAATCGAGTCAAAAGCAGTAGCAGTCATAATTGCGACGGCAGCGACCAATTCGAGGTCTTCCGTGCTGAAAGTTTCGCGAGAATCATTTTTGCTGAAATACATTGTTCCATGGATTTCATTTCTGGAAGTTAGCGGTGCAGCAACGACTGAACGTATTTTCTTAATCACAACTGATTTATTCGTTGAAAAACGTGCGTCGGAGCTTGCATCGGTTGTCATAATCGGCTTACCCATTTCAAGTACGCGTTTGACAATACTCGTTGAGATAATCACCGACTTCTTCAAGTCTTTATCTGTTGAGAGCCATGATGAATGTGGTACAAGCTTGTTTTCTTTTTTATCCTTAACGAATATGTATCCTGATTCCGCATCGATTGTTTTACCGAGTTCAGCAAGAATTTTTGATAGCATTTTGCGAACTGATTTCTCCGCTGAAATTATTTTATTCATGCTGTAAATTGTACTGAGATTTCTCATCTCACGTTGGTCTGCCTGTTGTGGCGCACTAGGTAAAGAACCAATATCTAGTGTAATTGTCTGAACAAAATCTTCTTCGTGATTTTTATCGTCAAATTCATAGTTAACATCATCCTGCTCGCTTCGTTTCTTAGCAATTTCCGCAGGCGATTCCTCAATGCAAATCTGCGATTGACCAATTCGAATAACATCGCCAATCTGGAGAATTTCTTCGGTTATTAGCTCGTCGTTCACATAAGTTCCGTTGCTGGAGACCAAATCCTTTATAAAAAACATCTCACCGATACGGAAAATCTCAGCATGATTTCGACTTGCTCCCTTATCTCCGATTGTCAGACCATCAGGTACGTCACGACCGATTGTTAGCGAATCTGCTGAAAGGTCTGTCTTGAGTCCAGTATTGGGTCCGGTTTTTACTCTTAAAATTGGCATACTGCATCCTTTCAAAAAAACTTTACGATGTTACGAGATTAGCATTACTAACATAGTATTAATACTAAATTTGAAAACAAGATATTTCAAAACAATGTGCAATTGCTAAATTTTCATTTTTGTGTCTTTATTATAAAAAAGTTGGGCTAAAAAATAAAATCGACATACAAAATCTATTTGTTTTGAAACACTAATACTATATATTGTATTTATATATAATTAAATATTACATTTTAGGAGATTGTGCAATGCGATGTCCTTTTTGTGAAAATCCGAAAACCAGAGTTGTTGATTCGCGCGAATTGAACGAAGGCTTTACTGTCAGAAGACGTAGGATTTGCCAGGACTGCGAAACAAGGTTTACAACATATGAATCACTAAAAATACATGAAATGAAAGTGCTAAAGCGAAATAAGAAGTATGAGCCTTTCGACAAGGAGAAAATTGTCGGAAGCATAAAGCGTGCTTGCATTAAACTTCCAATAAAAGCTGAGGAAATTGAAGAAATTATCCGGGAGGTTGAAGGTCGCATTTGGCGCAATACTTCGCGTGAAATTAACTCCAGGGATATTGGAAAGATTATTCTCAATCATTTGAAGAAAGTGCATCCACTAGCTTTTTTGAGGTTTGCCAGCGTTTTTTTCGAGTATGCATCTCTTGACGAACTTATTAAAAATACTCTTGATTTGAAGCGGGAAATCGATGATACAACTAAATCAACTGAGGATTCGGAGAAAATTTCAGAAGAACAGACTGCTAAGCAAGTGATAACAGAGGAACTTATCGATGATTTGAGTCGAAAGCTTCTTGATTCGGGTGTTGAATCTGTTCTTGCGGATGATGCAGAAGATGCAGAAATTCTTGACGCCAAAAAAGTAGATAAAACTGCGGAAGAGAAAACTGAATCGCAAAAAGATAAGCAAAAACCCTCAACTCTCTTCGATTAATCAGAGTGGGTAAACCCACATTTAGATTTTGTTCCCGATGGATATTTCACAGAATTGCATAGTTTTATAACGAAAATATCTTACTGTCACCCTTGTGCAATCGTTAGGACAGGCTTCCTAGCCGGTCAATCAGACACGCATTTTCTTTGCGTTTCTTTGGGTTTCACACAGTATCTATTAGGTTTTTAGAGAAAATATCCTTTGTCATTCCCTTGAAAACAGATGAACGAAGTTCTTTAATTCTACGGAATCTTTGTCATTACGGGCGTAGCGAACAATCAGGATGCCATCGATTAGTTCAAACATGCTCCATGTCATTCTGAGCGTATCGAAGAATCCAGGCTAGCGGAACTAAAAACCTGGAATACATTAAATTTATTATGTTTGAAAAATTCTGAACATGTATCCTTACATTCATTGGAAATAATGAATTTCACTAATCCTTGTGTTTCTCTGGACTAGCTTGGATTCTTCAGTCTCTTCACGCCTTCAGAATTGCAACAACATTTTTTTTGTACGTTCTGAATTTCACCGATTGCTACGTTATTTCAGGGTTTTGAAAACGTTTTTCGATTTCTGCAGCTCTGCAACCAGCAACTTCCGTCTCTCGATTAACGCTTTTATCTTTGCTTTCTGCTCGGCATTCGAGGTTTTCAGCGATTCTATCAGCGTTTGCTGTTCCTTCGTCGCTTCAACAAGCATCGCATTCAAATGTGAATACGAAATTGCTTTGTAGCCCTCAGAGTCGGTATTTACAAGCTCAGGGGCGATTTTTTCTAGCTCCTGAGCAATTAAACCTATCTGCCGTCTATCGTTAAAATTGTGAATCGCAAATTTTTCGTGCCGCCAATCGAAGGAAACACCACGCATCCGCATCACTTTGTTAAGAGCGTTATCGATGGGTTTAATATCCTTTTTAAATCGGGCATCAGAGGTAGCATACCCGCTGGTAATCCTCGCAGTACCTGACACGCTGAGATTATAATTGCTGTAAGGAATCGAATAACGCACGCCGACTTTGCCGTCTCGAACAGTCAGCGTATTAAC
>JAIOTL010000466.1 GCA_021106775.1 Planctomycetota bacterium
ATAAACGAAACAGCGCAGGTGAATATGCTTCCCAAACCTGAGTTCCGCACGCCGGTCTTATTCTCGTTCAAAACCCCGCTTGAGGTTGAAATTAGGGGTAACGACCTAAAAGACCTTGATACAACAGCAACGGAAATTCAGCATGAGCTGACAAATTTACGAATCGACGATAAACCGGTTTTCACCGACATGAAATCAACCGCTCGCAAAGGGAATCCTGAAATTGTCATCAGATTTCTGCGACAGGAACTCGTTCGACGCGGTTTGACATCGCAGCAAGCGGTAAACATTGTAAAGCAGAAGATTCAAGGGTCTGTTCCGACGCAGTACAAATATAGCGACAAGCGTATCGATTTGTTTCTGGAGGTGCTGCGGGAAGAGAATCTTAATATCGGTGAGATTCAACTTGCTGACAATGTAAAACTCAAGGACGTTTGGGCAGGATTTCAGCATCGGGAAGGACCGTCGGAAATCAGGCGTCGCGGGAATCAACGTGTTGTAGTAATTTCCGCCACCGCTCGCAAGGGAATTTCGCTTTCCGAGTCGAAGCGCATTGTTGCCGATGTTCTCAGCACAATACATGCACCGCTTGGTGTGAGTGTCAAAATCAGCGGTCAGACTGAGGAAATGGAACGCTCGCTTAGCTCATTGATTTTTGCGTTCCTGTTGGCGATTTTCCTGGTTTACATCGTTATGGCATCGCAATTTGAGTCATTAATGCAACCTTTCATAATTATGCTTTCGATTCCGCTGTCACTTTTCGGCGTGGTTATCGGGCTTGTCGTGTTTGATTTGACAATCTCGGTCGTTGTGCTTATCGGCGTGATTATGCTTGCTGGTATCGTTGTAAACAACGCAATCGTGCTGGTTGACCGTATCAATTATGAACGCCGAAACGGAAAAATCCTTCGTGAAGCAATCGTCCAGGGTGCGAAAATCAGGCTTCGACCTGTTTTGATAACATCGCTGACAACAATCCTCGGACTGTTCCCTCTCGCTGGTTTGCTGCCATTTTTAACAAAAATGATGGGTTCACTTATCGGCGTCGATACCGCCAATCAGGGCATCGAGATGCGCGCACCAATGGCGATAGCGGTGATTTTCGGGCTTGCGGTTTCAACATTGCTCACATTGATTGTGATACCAGCATTTTACGAATTCGTCGAAAGGATTGTTACTCGACGCTCCAACCGAGATTCGTAAATTCATCAATCCAACAGATAACAACATCTACAACTTCTTGAATATTGTCGTCATCGACAGGTTTACCATCGTCTGATTGTTTTGAAATCCTGAAGCCATAAGTCATCTTGTCAATACCGGAGGTTTTTCCAAATATTTTCTGAAGAGCTTTGTTTGCCTCAACAGCAGCATCCGCTGACAATTTGGATTTGAAGCTGTCTTTTGCGCCTTCAAGAATAATGTTAATAAGGGTAGCGACAACATCACGTTTTTTGTCGGTTTCAGTGAATTTTTTACTCGACTCAAGTTCCCCCTTTTTAACCGCCGAGATTTTATCGCTGTAATCACTGTCTAAATTCACATTCTTAATTAACTCCGGTATTTCGACACCGGATGAATCAGGGTCAATATAATCTTCTTTCTCAAATTTTTTCGTACCGACTTCCCTTCGATGATGCCATTCTTCAGTTGTTTCAGGAACATACATTGGATCAAGCTTCTCATTTTTCTTGAATGCGTACCATTGTTCAGGCGTGAAATAATAAATATACAGAACGTACAGTTCTCTTTCTTCATCTGGAATAGCAAAATTGCAGGTTTTGTATCCCATCACATCTTGGGGTAATCCACCAATGCTGACAACAACCCATTTTTGTGTTTGAGTATAAAACTTCAACTTGATAATCCATTGGCATTCCGAGCCAATTTCACCATTGGGCGTAAGTTTCCATATACCATAACCGACATTATGGTCTAACCCTGAGCGTTTGTTGAAATAACTGAGTCTCTCAGGAAAACTTATTTCAACATTGAAGTAACTGAGTGCTTTCTGTAAATCAGTGATATTGAAATATTTTTTAACTCGTTCAACGGTTTTCTGCGCATTGGCAGCAACTTTGTCCCAATCGATACAGCTTTGGAATTCTATGTCGTTTCCAGTCTGAACAGCACTCATAAATCCGTCCACAACTTCTTTTACAGCTTCGTCATTCAACATATGTCGATAAGCTTTGTATGGATCTACAATATCGTCATCATCATCAACTTCATCTTTTTCATTCTTTTCATCAGGATACACTTTGTCATCTTTGTTTTCTTCAGCAAAGGGAACGATTTTTTCACCTTCGAGCTTCATATTGTTTTTTTCAAGATATATATTCAGCATCTTTTCGTTTGCGAACCAGATTTCTTTGTCCTCAAGCATGTATTTCAGACCTTCATCCTCAAAAATCTGCATACTGCAGACTTCGCAATAATTTACACCTTCTTCTTTGAGCATGATTTTGTCGTGCATCCAGGTCATTTTGTTGTCCTTCAGATACGCAAAAAGCATCTCCTCGCTGGAAAACCAGAGCACTTCATCACCCTTCATCATCTTCATGCACTCACCTACAGGAATCTCAACACCTGACTGGGCACATATATTTGTTTTAACTTTTGCTGGTACATCTGCTGGGTCATCTTCAGGAACATCAGCAGGGTCATCTTCAGGCACATCAGCTGGAACATCTGCTGGAGTATCCTCAGGAGCATCTTCAGGTGATTTATCAAAAACCTTTTCATAGAGACTACAAGAGTTAAATAAGAGACTAAATGCCAGAATCATAACGATAAGGATGCTATTCTTCATAATATTCCTCCGTAATATATTTTATTTCTATATTTTGGTTTGTTATCAACTATTAATGATAATTATTCCAACATCAAAACAATTCTAAAAAGTTACCGTTTTTCCATCAGTTTTTATCAACACGCAAAAAAATTTTGAACCGCCAAGTGCATTAAGGGATATAACGTAATGACAGTATTAACTAAAATCGTTTTGAGACGCAATATGAAAAATAAAAAAATGTTTTCCAATATTGTCCACTACATTAAAGATGAAATTGATTCCGAATTAAAGGCAAAGTTTGAAATTGAATTGCAAAATGACCCGGAACTTGCAGAAGAATACAATAATGTAAAAAATACACTCGATTTCGTTGCTCAATATCCTGAGGAAGAACCACCTCAGGATTTCTTGTTTAAGTTGAATGAGAAAGTTAAATCGATTGAGCAAAAGAAGTCGGAGAAACGGAAAATAACAAAAAAAGCCAAGTTTCGCGCCAATATCAGTTTTTACATCAAATTTACGGCAGCGGTGATTATCCTGTTCGTTCTTATCATTTCACTTGTTGATAATTTTGTTATTGAAGACAAACGTGTTCAGCCGGTAATTATCGGTAAAGCATCGATGTTAAAGGGTGTTGTGCTTCTCGAAAATGAAGACGGTGCGTATCCCAGGCGCATTGTGAGTGATGAGGAAATCAAGGACAAACAGATTATTAGAACCGGCAGAAACAGCATGGTAAATCTCGAATTTCCCGGATGCGACGGTGAATTTGACAGCTTGTCACTTCAAGAAAATACTGAGATTCGTGTTCATGCACCATCGCTGATAAATTTGAAGGACACGGGTTACATGGTTCAGTATATCGATTTGATTCAGGGCAGCGTTTATGTTGATATTAAGAGCAGAAATGCCGACTTGCTTGATTCGAAATCAGAAAGTGCATCAATGAAATCGAATGCACCTTTTTTCGTGAAAACACCAAATTGTGATGCACGGGTTCGCGGCACAAAATTTACGATTGAATATGATGACAAAATGAAAACTTCCGTCGTGTTTGTAAGTAAGGGACGGGTTGATGTTTTCAGCAAGGTTGAAAGCAAGAATTTTGCTAAGGTTGAGGAAGGATATTTTTGTATTGTAGGTCAGACAGAGAATTTGAAGAAATTATATCCTGAGCTAATTAATCTTGAAGATACAGATGAATCAATTGTTACGCGACCTGTGCTAAGCGTTGAAGCACAGGTTATTGAAAACCGCACAATAAAAATTCTGCTTTCGAACAATTATGATAAGCTTCTGAAACTTTCGTATTTTGAGAATCGAGACAATATCGGCATCCGCTACGAATTTCCATCAGACGATTCGGTAAGTCTCAATTGGAGCCCGGTTAGAAGGCTGATTGCGGATATTGAGCCTGGGAATTTTCTGAGTTTTGAATATGCAATTCCTGAGATTTTACGCTCTGAAATTTCCGGTGATTATTATTTGCAGGTGGTGTATTCGGGATATTTGGAAATACCGGGTTTGCAGCCTTTTGCTGTTGCAAACGATAAAATTGAATACTGGCGTAAACACAAATGTCAGCATTATTCAAACCGCGTCGCTGTGGTCATCAACGAAAAATAACATGCTGGTTTCATCAGCGTCAGCACTTACGTCTCGCTTCTAATCGGCTTCTGAATCAGCTTCGATTGATTTTACCCACTCAAGATCACCTTTGAGCCAAACGTAAAACAGCGGGACAGAAAGAATTATAATGAAAACAATTGCTTCGACCGCAGCCAACGCTCCAAGATGCTTGTAAACTCGCGCCCACGGGTACAAAAGAGCAACTTCAACGTCAAAAATGAGGAATAAAAGAGCGACAATGTAAAATCTGAGGTCAAACTTAATCCATGTCAACCCCTGAGTTTCTTCACCACATTCATAAATCTCCTGCTTTAATTCACTCTTTTCAGGTGTCGGACGAAGGCGCAAAAACTTTGACAGCCATAGCACGCCGACAACAAATACTGCTCCGACAAGTACAAAAACAAACACTGTTACATAATTATCGATATAGCCAAACATTACATCCTCTAAGTAATAATTTGGATTATAGCTTCACAATTTTGCGCATCAACATAAAATTGAATGCAGAATATATTCGAGATGCTCATGAAAATGTTGATTATCAGATTATCGTCGCTTGGAGATGTTGTATTGACTTTCCCCGCTGTGAACATGCTTATAAAAGCACATCCTGACTGGGAGATAGATTATCTGACGCATAAACCGTATGTAAAACTGGTGCAGGCGGTTGAAGGTGTCCGTAATGTTTTTTCCATTGAAAAAAAGGGATTGCGGAGATTGCAAGGTGCCAGCATAGATGAAGCGATGCGGACGATAAAATCGATTCATTCTGAAGGATATGACGCAGTTGTTGATTTTCATTCATATGCTGAGACTGGTTTACTTGCATCATTGACGAATTCTCCACTGAAAATCGGGCGAGGTCGTGCTTTATCAATGTTTTATGATAAACATTTCGGAAATCGTCTTGAAGACAAGCCAATTTGGTTCACACATGTGCAAACTCTTTTCAAGGCGGGATTTCTCGAAGAAACTCTGCTTGATTGTATTCCCGATTACTTTTATTTGAGTGAAAATGCAGAATTTGCGAAAAAAGTGAAAAAGTGGTTCGATGATGAACAGATTGATGAGAATGTTTTTACTCTCGGACTTTTCATCAGTGCGTCAAAATCTCGTAAATGCTGGAGCAATGATTCGTATTTAGACTTTGTCGAACAGATTATTGAAAATTTTGAATCGATGCAGGTTGTGGTGGTTGGTAGTTTGGACGACGAAACTCAGCGCGAGGAATTTATAAATTCTGTGAAAAAACGACAGACTAATAATTCGGAGTTTTCTGAGAATGTAAAATTTCATTGGTATTCAAGTCCAGAACTGCTTGAAATTGTTGAGATAGACAGAATGCTTGATATTTTTATTAGTAATGATACTGGACCGTATCATCTTGCAGTGTTATCAGGCGTGCAGACGATAGGGCTTTTCCAAAAATCTTTGATTCCGTTTTATCCACCAAATCCGCATAAGGTTATCGTTGCGCCGGAGGAGGATTTGAAAAAACTTAATGCTAAAACTGTCGCTGAGACGTTTAATAATTTGATAAGTCCAAATTCTGTTAATCATAATAAGGAGTAGGTATGAAAAAAATAGTAGCATTTTCAACTGTTCTCATCGTACTATCGCTGGCAATCGTGCTGGTATTCGCGCAATCAAACAAAACCGACGAATTAACATCCGAAAAAAACGCTGCCAAAGCTAAGAAGATTAGAATCGAGTTTTTCTATCATGGCGATAATAATAGTGAGAAAAGTTTTGTAGACTCACAAACTCTATTGCTGAAGAAGAAATATTCGCAGAAATTAGTAATAGCAGCTTCGGATTTAGACAGTATGTCAGCAACGGATAGTATTTTAGATCAAGAACTATTAGTTGGTTCAACAAATGTTATCTGCGTTTTGAATAAAAAGTATTATTTAGTTAATATGGATTCAATTGCAGATAAAATTACGAAATACATTGATTTTATTTTAGATCCAAATAAGCACCAGAACCCGATGTTAGCGGATTTACTATCCGAAAAAATCGAAAATAATATGAAGTTAGATGCAGAATCTGATAACTATACCGAAGCCGATGAAGCTTCAATTGACAAGCTGGTTTGCGAAACTTATCTTAATGAATTATTGAAAGAGATTGATAAAATTCATCCGTTTAGTTATGTCGCAGAAGCTGAAGTTGCTGATATTTACGTTGAAGTAAATTTCGATAAAAAGCTACTTAATACAAGCAAAGAAAGATTCGAAAAAACACTAATAACAATTTTGAATACTTACAATTATTATTTTGTGATAGACAATGATTTTTATGTGATTAAGGCGAAACCGATGATTATCAGCGAAACTTTTACTTTAACAAGCAGAATTGATTTTAATGAATTTATGAATCAAGCAACGAAATTTCTTCAGAAAAATGATACTTTGATATGCAATGAAAAAGCACAACTACTTTTTTATAATGGCTCAAAGGATACTTATGAAAAAATCGATAAATTTTTGAAATCTATTATGAAGACGTATGAATATAATGGGAAATAATTAAGTTGATTCATTTTCTGATGCCCATGCAGTTTTAATCAATGTCGAAAACTTAAATAAGTATACAATTATATAGATAATAAATATTACTGCAAAAAACATAACCAAATATGTGTTAAGCGTATCTGCCTGTTTATCTACGCTCATGGCTGCCTGATACAACATGAGTTGAACCTCAAATAGAATAACAGTCATCATAAAACACAGAATCAACATAAATGTTTTCAGATATTGATTTACATTGTTTCGCATGTTTTCGGATAGCTCAAGGTATTTTTGCTTGTGCGGCATATTAATCCAACCGGGCTTTTTGTCCATAAGATGTGAAATCAAACAGATAAGGACGAAAATAATTAGAGATAGAATGGGAATAAGTAGCCAAATTACATGTGTTTTATCGGCGAAACTATCCGCTTTTCCCTCGTAATTTATATGTGATGGGATTTTATCGGGTAAGTCAGGATAAACGATAAATGAGAAAACGAATAAGCCAATGATAATCAGCAAGTTAAGCAACTGGATTACATTTCTTGACATAATTCACCTGTGAAATTTGTATGTGTTGAATCCGTGATAACACTTAGTTTACATTAAATATTCTGCTGATAAATCTATAATTTGAAAAAATACTTGATTCAAGTTAATATTCTGCTAAAATGCTATATATTGTACACATTGTGGGCTCTTAGCTCAGTTGGTTAGAGCAGCTGACTCATAATCAGCGGGTCGGGGGTTCAAGTCCCTCAGAGCCCACCAAGATAAGACAAACGCTCAAGAGATTTTACTCTTGAGCTTTTTTCATTGTTTTCCACCATATTTTCAATTCAAAAAGGAAATAATCTAAATCGGAGAATAGAGAATGTAGAAAAATGACGGGCTGGGGAAGGTCGGGAAAATAAAGTCAAATAGAAAATGAGAAATAACAGAAATAGTCTCAATTAACAGAAATAATTGATTTGATTTCACATAATTGATCTAATAGCACAATCCAAATCGTTAAAATGAAATGATGCTGATTGAAGCACATGGTCAGTTTCTTTGGTTAAAAAAAATGACACAAACATATCTCTATCCTGTAATCAGGGACTTTCATAAAATTTCTAATTTTAAACCTGTAAAAAAACACCCTTATGAAAAGAAGCTGCACAATATGCAAAACAAAATTGTTAGGC